>CAYURS010000259.1:0-1510 GCA_964447165.1 uncultured Thiotrichales bacterium | reverse complement strand
AAAAAATAGAAGGAAATCTAACTCAAGGGAGCTCCCACTTGGCCGTTAACCCTGATACAAGGGCACAATACGCCGTAACTAACAAAGAAGTGTGGAGAGAAAAACAATGGAGAAAGATGATATTTCTCTGATAAAACATGCACTTGAAGACGCTCCATTTGGCGTCGTCATACTCAACTACCAATCAAAGTTAATCTGGCTCAACGACGTTATCGAAAGCTATGCTGGCGTATCGTCAAATGAATTGGTTGGCCGCAGCCGTATGACACTGCCTCCAAAATTTGAATGGCTGTTCAAACCTGAAAAGCGTTTTTTATTACCAGCAACAGCAAAACGGCGTCCGCGCTGGCTTAAAGCCATTAACCGCACTCTACATCTACCACAAGCAACGGTGTGCGTTCACTACTATATGGATGTCAGCGCAGAACAGCAGCTTCGTCAAGAGCGCGACAAACTAAGTGGCGAACTTGAAGAAGTTAGTCTGCGTGACTCACTTACTGGCTTACCGAATCGCCGCGCTTTACTGCATTTACTTGAACCACTGGTCACGCGCAGCCGTCGCTACCACAATGCCTTATCTGTATTGCGGATTAACGTCAGTAACATTGCCGTGCTTGGGCAAAAGCTTGGGCCTGAAACAGCAGACAAGATCATGATCACTATTTCGCAAAACTTGCGCGACCAAACACGCTGGGCTGACCATATCGGTCGTATTGGTTACGGTGAATTACTCATGGTGTTACCCGAAACAGATGTCACTGCCACACGCAGTCTTGCCAAAAAACTGCTTAGCCATATCAATGATATCGAGGCACAAGCCGCCATTGATCAGCATCGCTGCAAAGCAGAACTTCATGTCGGTGCTGCTACCTGGGAAAATGGCGATGACGCCAAACGCTTAATCCGTAAAGCCGAGCATGAGTTATTAGCGCATACAGTTGAAGGCCTTAACAACGTAGATAGCGCCTAATCTTTGTCTATACTAACTCCCTACCACGAACACCGATCTATCTACCTCGACCGCGAAACTCGATGAAAAATCGTGCTAGCCATTTAAACGCTGGCGCTGTTTGGCAATCGCAGCACGCACCGCAGTAGGTGCGGTGCCACCAATGTGATCACGCGCATTGACCGAGCCCTCCAAAGTTAACGCCTCAAACACATCTTTTTTAATACTAGTATCAAACTCTTTCAGCTCTTTTAGTGTCAGCTCGGCAAGATCTTTGCCTTGCTCAATCGCATAGGCAACACTGCGACCCACCACTTCATGCGCATCACGAAACGGCATGCCTTTACGCACCAAGTAATCCGCTAAATCCGTCGCTGTGGCATAACCTTTTAAAGCCGCCTCACGCATTTTTTCAGGTTTTACCATCACTGCGGGCATCATGTCAGCATAGACACGCAGACAGGCTTTGACTGTATCAATGGTGTCAAACAGCGGCTCTTTGTCTTCCTGATTATCTTTGTTATAGGCCAAGGGCTGCGCTTTCATTAGCATTAACAAGCC
>CAYURS010000258.1:0-1544 GCA_964447165.1 uncultured Thiotrichales bacterium | reverse complement strand
GCTTTTGGCAGTGTCGTTGCAACTGATGCAAAAGGAAAGCGTTACGATCTGCTTGTCTCTTCTTTCCCAGTGTTGCCTGGACGCACAGAAGAAGTGTTGCTTGCACCAAGCCAGTCTGATACACCAAAAGAGAAGATTAAATTTAACTACCCTCTCAAGCTGAAAGGAAAAATTGAAATAGGCGGCAAAACTTTCAAGATTAGCGAAACCTTTTATTCCAGTTAATAATCCAGCTGTGAACGCCATATGGCGTATCAATCATCAGGACACTCGAGACAAAAAACGCAATTGCGTGGACCACCTATTTAGCTGCAAGAATAATGGATGCACGTCACGTTAGAGCTGAGCACGTCTTTGGGCCATCAAATATCTTCCAGGTTATCGTAGAGTTAGTATAAGGTGCGCAGTTATCGTTGTACATAGACTAAACTAAGGTGTTTAGATGCCGTTAAATCTTGTAGTAACTACATAGGTATGGCTGCTCATTAATTATTGACACCGTTAAAGATTAAAGTGAGAAATTCAATGCGACTAGCCTGGCCCCTATTAAATAGATCTGTTGTCAACATCAGCCTTTCAGTGCTGGCAATATTCGGCGTGAACAACAGCTATGGCGCAGAATTGTCGAGTTTTGTTGCAGATACCATTAGTGCTCATCCTGACGTGCGTGAGCAGGTTCACCTCTTCCGCCAGAATGTTGAGGATAAGGAAATTGCGAAAAGTGGTTGGAAACCTCGCGTTGACTTAGAGGCATCTTTTGGTTCATTTAAAGGCGAATCACCCGTAACGGGGCCGAATTCAATCGATTATGAAAGTTCTCGTGCCGAGCTGTCAGTGACTCAAAATCTCTATAACGGTTCTGACACTAAGCATCAAGTTAGCCAGACAGAGGCGAGAATTAATGCCGCATTATTTGAGATATATGATACGGCGGATAATATTGGATTGGACGCGATACAAGCCTATTTAGAAGTACTTAAACAACAACGTTTGTATGAACTTGCCATTAAAAATGTTAATTCTCATGAAGATATTCTTGAGCAGATTCAAGTCAGAAGCCTTTCAGGAGTGGGCCGCCGATCGCAATTGGAACAAACAGAGGGTCGTGTCGCCAGCGCCCATGCCAGCTTAATTGCACAGCAAAACAATTTACAAGATGCGGCGACGGATTTTCATCAAGTCGCTGGGCGACATGTTGATCCATCGACACTAATCGAGCCTGATTTGCCTGCGCATCCAGGTTTAAACATTGAAGACTTAACCGCACGCGCATTAACCAATCATCCCGCTCTACAGGTGGCTAGCTACAATATACAAGCTGCACAAGCGGATTACCGCCGCTCACGCAGTAAAAATAAACCCACCATCGATTTGCGTTTGGCACAAGAAATTGGTGAAGATATTAATGGTTTAGATGGTAGTACTGATGAACTTAGTTTAGTACTTAACCTCAATTATAATCTTTATCGTGGTGGTGCTGACCGCGCACAGCAAAGACAGAAAATCAGCGTGATACATGAGCGCGAACAGTTTGCTACGCGAGT
>CAYURS010000257.1:0-1578 GCA_964447165.1 uncultured Thiotrichales bacterium | reverse complement strand
TTAACGCAGAAAACAGCTTCCACAAAAAAACCTACCAATCTATGGTAGAACGCTTACAAAAAGAAGGGTCAGCCGTACCGTTTACACTGCCCCCTGACGCCGTAGTAAAAAAAGTCATTCACGCGCTGGAAAGCAGCCGACCAAGAAACCATTACGCAGTGACTTTGCCAACCTATTTATTTGCACTATTAAAACGCATCCTGCCAAGCCGAGCCCTAGATAAAATACTTGGCAGAATATAAAGGAACCTCAATACATGTCAGCACGCTGGCCGTGCGCCAAGACAGTAAAGTATGGACTAAGGACTGCACTTCACTGGGTTGCAAACAACTTATTAAGAAAATGTGGCAAAAAAATAGCCTACGAAAGTAGGCTATGGGTACTGCTTACAAGAAACTAATTTGGGAAAACAATAGTGCGGTAAAGCAATCAGGGCTGAAATCACAACAGCCCCCCGAGATGCTAAAACTACCCAAGACAGTAGAATCAACCAGCCATTGACTTCGCCGCTTTCATCGCCACTGCACGAACAGACTTTGATGCTGGTTTAGCTTTAATCATGATTGCTTCACCAGTGAACGGGTTACGGCCTGGGCGCGTTTTAGTCGCAGGCTTTTTAACGGCTTTTAACTTAACGCCCACATCAGGAACGATAAAATCACCGCAACCACGTGGTTTAAGATGACGCTCAGCTTGATCAGCCAATGAAGCCAATACTGCTTTCACATCTGTTTTTGTTACACCTGTTGCTTCAGATATTTCAGCGATGATTTGAGTTTTTGTCATACGCTCTTTTACTGCTGTCATTCTTGGTTCGGCCATTTTCTCCCCCTTGGATTTATTATGGATTGTCTAAAATAAAATGGTGCGACGATTATAGCACCGAGTCAATAAAAATTTACACAAAACAGCAATATTCCTGCTAAATCAGTCTCACCAAATGAAAATGCGGCTGTCGTTTATAGAACTATTGCAACGACAATGCTTGCGCTCGTTATCTCATTATAGTGATGTCAAGCAACACTTGCTAAGCTAAAACTTGAATACACACGTTTCCTTGTAAAGGCTCCCTGCAGCTAGCCCGTATGCTCACCAAGAGGGTGAGATGATGGCATCTCTAAGAGTAATTCCTCAGGTTCTCTAGCGATAATTCTCGGGGCGTAAAGAGATTTACCCCTCGCGGGGTGAACACCAAGCGAAGACTCGCCATACTGGTAGAAAATGCGGACTAGACGAGGCTTAGGCTGCTGACGATAAACCAAGTTCTACTTGGCTATTGGCACCGTACAGCATCACACTCGCTGCTGTACGTGAGCCAATCTAATATGCATTGCCCTCACGCAGAACAGATATGAATTATAAACCTACACCAATCATCATAAAAACTATCGATAGTGAAATGTGTATTTTTTTATACTATGGATGTCTTACGTTATCAGCACTCAAAATCCATCAGCCATTCAAATTATGGGCTCAATACTATATATTAAGAAACTTTTTGGGGATTGGAAGAGACACATGAACAAGGCACGCCTGAACAGCTTTTCGACTCAGCGCACTCTCGAAGTGGCTGACAAC
>CAYURS010000256.1:0-1605 GCA_964447165.1 uncultured Thiotrichales bacterium | reverse complement strand
TCCAGAATTAAGCCATTAAGGGTTTTTGGACCGTCAGTACTAAGCCCAAGGTCTAGTATGCGGTTTAACATGCGCAGGGTGACACTACCCTCGATAATGTAACTGCCGTCTTCTTGTGCTTGAATTTCGGGGATGGTGCCGCCACGCGCTGTGGTAAATTCGCCAACGATCTCTTCAAGAATATCTTCTAGTGTAACCAAACCTTGAATGTCACCATATTCATCTACTACCAAGCCGATACGACGTTTTTCACGTTGGAAGCTGAGTAGCTGAGTGTTAAGTGGCGTTGCTTCGGGGACGAAGTAAGGTGGCCGTATGGCGGCTTCAAATACGTCACGATCTGATTCGGAATCTAACATCGTCAGTAGGTTGCGGGCATGGATATAGCCAACGACGTTCTCGATAGAGTCGCGATAAACCGGCATGCGTGTGTGCTCGGCATGTTTTAGGTCGGCAATAATTTCTTTCCAACTATCATTGAGGTCGATGCCAACAATTTCGTTGCGTGGCACCATGATGTCATTAACACTGACCTTTTCCAGGTCAAGTATATTAATGAGCATTTTCTTATGGCGTTGAGGGATCATCGCTGCGGCTTCGTTGACGACGGTACGCAATTCGTCGCTATCAAGATTTTCTTGTTGATATGAGTTTGCTGAGACACCAAAGAGAGACAGTATGCCATTAGCAATGGTGTTAATTATCCACACTACGGGGTAAGTGATTTTCAATAAAGGTTTGATTACAAATGCAGCAGGGAAGGCGATTTTTTCGGGATGTAAAATAGCCAGTGTCTTGGGTGTCAGTTCTGCAAAGATCAGCACTACGATAGTAAGCGCCACTGTTGCAAGCAATACCGCCCCTTCACCATAGAGTCGGACAACGATGACAGTTGAGATGGATGCAGCGGTAAAATTAACCAGGTTATTGCCGAGCAGAATAAAGCCGATTAGACGGTCGGGGCGCTCAAGTAATTCGGCAGTGCGGCGTGCACCTTTGATTTTTGCGTTACTCAAATGGCGTAGGCGGTAACGGTTAAGGCTCATCATTGCCGTCTCGGACCCAGAAAAGCAGGCAGAGAGGATAATAAGTACGACAAGAATGATGGACAATGTATCGATCGATAGTTCATTCATGTGCAGGGGTTTCGATTATTACTGGTTTCATATGTTGGTGTAATGCAATCTACGGTGGCGAGAGTGTAACGGTCAGGGGCAGCATAGGGGATACCATAGACTTATTCAGTGGTTTGCTAGCGGCCGAGCACGAGTTCTTGTACTAATTTGCTGCCGATATAGGCAAGCAATAGTGCGGTAAAACCGACCAAGGTCCAGCGAATGGCGATACGGCCACGCCAACCATACTGCCAGCGCCCCCACAGCAGAATAGCGAAAACCAACCAAGCAATAATAGCGAATACGGTTTTATGCACTTTTTGCTGAGCAAACATGTCGTCTAAGGTAAGGAAGCCACTGAGCAATGAGACGCTGAGCAAAACAATGCCCACACTAATCATTTGAAATAAGAGAGATTCCATGGTCTCCAGTGGTGGTAGGGCGCGCACAAAACCACCGGGGTGGCGGTTGTGCAGATGTTTATGCTGTA
>CAYURS010000255.1:0-1659 GCA_964447165.1 uncultured Thiotrichales bacterium | reverse complement strand
GGTTAATGTGGCGTTGGTTGACGGTTTCCAGAGCGAATAGCAGGGGTTCATCGTTGAGCGCTGTTTCGAATGCAGCAACCTCTGCCTTGAAATGGACAGCAGCGCTGCCCTCTTACTGCAGGAGCTCGCCAAAGCGCACGGCCCGCTCAAAATGGATGGCCTGCTCTAATTGGTGTTCCGTGACCTTGGTGAGTTACTTGGTCATCGGAATATCATGCTTGGCAATGATCTCGAGATCATTGCCGACCAGAGTCATTTTGGTACAATGCAAAACCCGAAATAGCCAAGATCAGCAGTAACAGAATCATATGCTAGCGATGAAGTATCTAGCCCCATAAATGGCGTGATGCAAGTAGCTACCACTTAAATATGTTGTCAATAAATACAACATCGGCACTGCACCCAGGATAAATTGACGTTTTTGTCGCTGAAAACCAGACCCACCAGCCCCGTCTCTAATAGAGACCGAGAAATCCACCCATTCCAAGGCACCCTGAAACCCAATCTCTGCGCTAAACTTCCCTTGTAACTTGGTCGTTCTGGTATTTGGAGCAATCGAAATCTAGTAGTCCTTTAGCATGATCATTACAAGTCTTTGGTTAGGCTGAATGCGCCACGAATTTGCCCGAGTGAATAACCGCGAGCCATATCGTGAGGGTAGACTGCTTCTATAGCGGCCTCAACACTTGCGTCAATCTTGCTAGCGTGACAAATCATGCACACGGGTTCAACGCCTTGCGCTTGCATAAAACGGAATTGACCATTAACCACTGCCGAATATGCCATTTTTTTAGCGGACTCCCCAGATGCTTGACGCTCGTCAAATTGTTCAAGCACTTTTGTTTCCCAAGTATCGGGGATGGCTGTTTGGTTATTGCGCGCTTTTAAGCTGACACGACGAACATTCCAGCCGGTTTCTTGTGTGAGCTTTGCTGCAATGGCTGGGGCTTGTACAGAGCAAACTTCAATTGCCTGCGCAGGGCCACCGCTTTTGAGTGCTTTTCCAAGCAGCGGTTTTAGAGTGCCACCAAATTTCTTGACGATACTGATGGCTTCTTCTTTGAGTTGTTTTTGATCAACTTCTGTAGCCAGCACTGGAGTTTGAGTAAGGCAAACGATAGTAGCTGCGGCGATTAAACGGAATGTGTTTTTCATGATAGACCTCGCTGCGATTATCAAATGACGTATTTACATCATTGTATTATGGTATGGCGCTAGAGACTACCAACGGCAAGCGCATGCTGGCGATGAAGTATTTAGCCGAGGTTATCAAACCTTACCTTGTTATGCTATGCGCGGCCAGAAAATATTACCTTGCACCGACACCTTTCATGGAAGTTGAACACTCGCCGGATACCGTAATCGGATATTTGGCGCTTCAGTCAGCGCGCAGCGAGATAAATAAATACCATTGCCAGCAGCAAAAACAGCGTGGCTCCGACCACCCAGCGTCGGGATCGATGTTCACCGCGATCCATAACGGATCATAATACTGATCTGTCTCGAAACCGGTTGCTACCAAGCAACATAATTAATAAAAGACTTTCATTCACACGTCAGCCCCTCATAACCAGGAAAATCCTGATTATCAGCATGTTACAGATCTTGCAGCAGACAGTGTGGTTATTCGTTGCGACCAACTCAATGCCAGTCAGACAA
>CAYURS010000254.1:0-1671 GCA_964447165.1 uncultured Thiotrichales bacterium | reverse complement strand
ACTCGGCTCTTCTTACGGTTTATGTATCGGCGATTAGTCTTTGTTCTTGGGGGTGCAACCCAATAATTCTGAGTTAGGCACCCCCGATTAATTTATCCATTAGGTAGTTGACGCAGACGTATCAGCGCCTTCTTGGGCCATTATCAAATAAGAGGGCTTAGCAGCCCCATTGTTGTCGATATTGTTTAATCGCAACCAATGGCTCAGTCATATCGCCACGTTCGTTTAGGTAAGTCACTAAATCATCCAGTGTAATGATATTGCCGACGGAGATATCGTAGCGTTGTTCTACCATGGTAATCGCTGATTGCTTATCTTTTCCACGTTCCTGTCGGTCAAGGGCGATAAAGACGCCAGCAGGCGTGGCTTTAGCTGTGTTAATTGTTGCCATTGATTCGCCTACTGATGTACCGGCAGAGATGACATCATCGATAATCAATATTTTGCCCTGTAATTTGGCACCGACAATGGTGCCACCTTCGCCGTGATCTTTGGCTTCTTTGCGATTAAAGGCATAAGGCACATTACGATTATGGTGTTCAGCCAGCGCAGTAGCACAGCTCACCGCAAGAGGAATACCCTTGTAGGCGGGGCCAAACAACATATCGAAGTCGATACCCGAGTTGACAATAGCAGCAGCATAGGCTTGACCGAGTTTAGCAATACCACGGCCATCGTTAAACAAACCGGTATTGAAAAAATAAGGGCTTTGGCGTCCCGACTTTAACGTAAAATCACCAAAGCAAAGTGCATCTTGGTCAAGCGCGAACTCAATAAAGTTTTTTTGATAGTTTTGCATTGTATTTAAAGCCTGTTAATAGGGGTTATTTTTTACGATGGCAGCCTAAGGTTAGGCACTTTTTACCAGTGTTTGATGATACCGTTCGAGCACTTCTTTTAAAAATTTCCCAGTATGAGAATGACGGGTTTCGGCAATTTGTTGCGGTGTGCCAGTAGCGATAATTTCGCCGCCTTTAGCGCCACCTTCAGGGCCAAGATCCAAAATCCAATCCGCTGTTTTAATCACATCCATATTATGCTCAATAATAATGATGGTGCTACCTTGATCGCGCAGGCGATGTAACACCTTCAATAGCTGGCGAATATCGTGAAAATGTAAGCCAGTAGTGGGTTCATCAAGCAGATAAAGTGTGTGGCCTGTATCACGCTTGGAAAGTTCGCGTGATAATTTAACGCGTTGTGCTTCACCACCCGAAAGTGTCGTGGCATTTTGGCCTAACTTAATATAAGCAAGCCCCACATCAACCAAAGTATCGAGCTTTCGTTTTAATACCGGCACGGCACTAAAAAAGTTTGCTGCGTCTTCTATCGTCATGCTCAGAATTTCGTCAATGGTTTTGCCTTTATAGCGTATCTCCAGAGTTTCGCGGTTATAGCGTTGACCTTTGCAAATATCACAGGGTACATAGATATCAGCAAGAAAATGCATTTCAACCTTAATTACGCCATCACCATGGCAGGCTTCACAACGGCCACCTTTGACATTAAAGCTAAAACGTCCAGGGCCATAGCCGCGTGAACGTGCTTCTTGCGTGGCAGCAAATAACTCACGTATCGGTGTAAACAGTCCGGTATAAGTGGCTGGGTTAGAGCGCGGTGTCCGGCCGATTGGGCTTTGATCAATATTGATCACTTTGTCGAGTTTATCCA
>CAYURS010000253.1:0-1688 GCA_964447165.1 uncultured Thiotrichales bacterium | reverse complement strand
GGCTGCCATGTTGAAGCAAATTAAATTGTTTGCTGCCGTGATCAAGCAACGACACCAATCCCAAATTCGAGCTTAATGTGGCGCTCTATTAACGGGTGAATACGGCTAGATCTCAGAGTTGCCTGTTAACGTACCCTAGTCGTCTCTAACAATGCGCTGTTTAACAGCCAGATAGAATAGGGTATCGGCTTCAGCGTTATTGGCTTCAAAGCTGACACCTAGACGAAAAGACCCGCCCTCTTGCGATTCAGTTTGGTCGCTTTCTTTTGAACACCAGGTAATTTTTCCATAACGCGTGATATCACAATCACCGGTATTAAATGCTAACTGTACCGGAGTGCCAATACGTACCGGCGAATACGCTTTAAGACCAATACCACTTTTAGACACATCTGCTGCGTGGACGGTCTCTTGACCATCGTCACCAACGTGGAGTCGTAATAGAACATGGCTATGATTTTGGTCGTTAACAATGCGTTGCGCACGGCGGCGTTCACCTGAGGTTACTTTGGGTGTCACTTTAATTTTCTCTACTTTGTTTGCCATTCTCTCCATATACAGCGGCCGCTTTGCTTTTCTATAAAGTCTAAACGCTGAGAATGTGCAATTTCTTCTTCTTCGGTAGCAGAAATAATGGCAAGAGGTGGGCGATTAGTGTCGATTCGACGGATTGCCTCATTACTCAGGGCACTGAATTCTTGTATTCCACTGAGCAACATACTGACTTGACCACCGGTCATGGCCAAATAGACATCAGCAAGAATTTCAGCATCGAGCAGGGCGCCATGAAGCTGGCGCGAGGAATTATCAATGTTGTAACGGCCACATAGCGCATCGAGGCTATTACGTTGACCGGGATGTAGCTTACGCGCCATCACTAAGGTGTCAGTAACACTGCACTGACCGTCGATTTTCTTCATGCCTACTTTGTTAAATTCGTGATCGACAAAGCCGACATCAAACGGAGCATTATGAATAATTAACTCGGCACCTTTAATATAGGCAAAAAAATCGTCGGCAATATCACCAAAATAAGGCTTATCTTCAAGGAATTCATTGCTGATACCGTGGACTTCCATCGCTCCGGGGTCAATATCACGATCAGGCTTTATATACTGATGATAGTCATTACCAGTACGGCGGCGACCCACTAACTCAACACAACCAATTTCGATAATACGATGCCCTTGTGTCGGATCAAGGCCAGTGGTTTCAGTATCCAATACAATTTGTCGCATAACACTTAGCTAACTTGCATTGCCTGCATTTCATCGATACCGCGATTGGCTAGCGCATCAGCGCGTTCATTGCCCGGCTCACCGCTGTGACCTTTAACCCACACCCAGTCAATTTGGTGACGCGCCACTGCAGCATCAAGCCGTTGCCAAAGATCAATATTTTTAACTGGTTTTTTATTCGCTGTTTTCCAACCTCGGCACTTCCAGTTGACTATCCATTGATTAATACCGTCCATGACGTATTTGGAATCGGTCAATAAACGTACTTTACAACCGTGCTTTAAACTTTCTAAAGCGACAATAGCAGCCATCAACTCCATTCGATTATTGGTCGTTGCTGGCTCACCACCGTAGAGGACTTTTTCGTGTTGGTTTTTGCGTAAAAAAACACCCCAACCGCCCGGGCCTGGATTACCGCGACAAGCGCCGTCGGTATAAATCTCTACTGTT
>CAYURS010000252.1:0-1793 GCA_964447165.1 uncultured Thiotrichales bacterium | reverse complement strand
CAATAACGCTGCCTCAGTATTATCTAAGCTATGACGCAACATCATCGCAACAGATAAAATCGTTGCTAAGGGATTGGCAATATTTTGTCCAGCAATATCCGGGGCTGAACCATGAATTGGCTCATACATGCCCTTACCATTAACATCGAGCGAAGCCGATGGCAACATACCAATGGAGCCCGTCAGCATGGCCGCACAATCAGACAGAATATCGCCAAACATATTCGTCGTAACCATCACATCAAACTGCTTAGGTTGGCGCACCAACTGCATTGCAGCATTGTCGACATACATATGACTCAAGCTGACATCAGGGTAGTCAGCCGCCAAGGATGTCATAACGTCACGCCATAGCTCCGTACACTCCAGCACGTTTGCTTTATCGACTGAACATAAGCGACCACCACGACGCTCTGCAGTGGCAAAAGCAATACGACCAATGCGCTTAATTTCAGATTCAGAATAAACCAAGGTATTAAAGCCTTCGCGCTCACCATTATCCAAGGTGCGAATACCGCGTGGCTGGCCAAAATAAATACCGCCGGTAAGCTCACGGATAATCATAAGATCAAGACCAGCAACTAACTCAGGCTTCAATGAAGAGGCATCCGCCAGCTGTGGATACAACAAGGCTGGACGCAAATTAGCAAACAGCTCTAATTCAGCACGCAGCCCTAACAAACCTTTCTCAGGCCGCAGTGCAATATCCAGCGACTCCCATTTTTTACCCCCAACAGCGCCAAGCAGGATGGCATCGCAATCACTAGCCTTAGCAAGTGTTTCCGCTGGTAAAGGCTGGCCGTACTCATCATAGGCTGCACCACCCACCAAACCATTGTCAATGATAATACCAGTGCCAGACAACGCATTGATGGCATGCAAAACCTTAATGGCTTCAGCAATAATTTCAGGCCCAATGCCATCACCTGGCAATACTAATACTTTACTCATGGCTAGCATTAACTCGAATTAATTTTTAACTATTCGTTCAGTCTGAAAATAACCACGGCGATGCCTCGCTATGTTTTTTTTCAAAAGATTTAATTGCATCAACCTGCTGCAAGGTCAAATCGATATCATCAAGGCCATGCAATAAACAATGCTTACGAAAATTATCAATTGAAAAATCAAATTTCTCGCCGGACGGTGTTGTTAGCGACTGCGCATCAAGATCAATAGCCAAAGAATAACCTTCAGCAGCCACCACTTCTTTAAACAATTGATCAACAATCCTGGGAGCTAAAACTATAGGCAGCAAACCATTCTTAAAACAGTTATTATAAAAAATATCAGCGAAACTTGGTGCGATCACACTGCGAAAACCATAGTCTTCAAGCGCCCATGGCGCATGCTCACGCGATGAGCCACAACCAAAATTATCGCGCGCCAATAAAATACTGGCGGAGGTATAACGTGGCTGATTCAAAATAAAGTCGGGGTTAAGTTGACGTAGCGACACATCCTCACCTGGTTCGCCCTGATCAAGGTAACGCCATGCATCAAACAAGTTGACGCCAAAACCGCTGCGCTCAATCGATTTCAAAAACTGTTTTGGAATAATGGCATCGGTATCGACATTAGAGCGATCCAGGGGCAGGCACAAACCCTTATGTGTCGTGAATGCACGCATAACTACCCTCCCTGCCTCGATTCAACAGAAAAATCGCGCACGTCAACAAAGTGTCCTGCCACTGCGGCGGCGGCAGCCATTTGTGGGCTAACTAAATGCGTACGCCCACCCTGGCCTTGACGACCTTCGAAATTTCGATTGGACGTTGAGGCACAACGCTCGC
>CAYURS010000251.1:0-1836 GCA_964447165.1 uncultured Thiotrichales bacterium | reverse complement strand
TCATTTCTGGTTCAGTCATTTCTGGTTCAGTCATTCTTTGCGTTCGGATATAAATAATGAACATTGCCAGAGGCAATATCACCTCTGGCAGCAGGTCGCACCAAACCCTTGGCACCGAGCAAATGCTGGCGTGCGGGCCAACGTGGCCGCACTGGCGTCAACATAGATTCACATTTACGTGTTAATAACAGATAGCCTGCGGCAAAAGGCGGTTGCCAACGATCGCCAACACGTTCCATAAACTGCAGCTTGCTCATAATACCGTTGTGTTTAATGGGTGGGCGATAAAAATAGTGGTGACAAGAGAGCGTATCAAAACCAAGCAATTTACACCAATCCTTAATACGCGCGATGCTACGAAAATGCCCATTCCATGGAAAACAATTGCCAAATTTAGCCGCCATACGCCAACCACCCCAAAGACTCCAGGGGTTAAACCCCATGATCACAGCATGCCCTTGAGGGATTAATATACGATCAACTTCACGCAGCACCTGGTGTGGGTCTGCAGCATATTCCAAGGTATGAGGCATTACCACGACGTCGACACTATCGGAATCAATAGGCAAGGTATCGGCCGCAGCGCAGCAAGTCGCACGCGGTGCTGATGGGCATTCATCGATAATGCTACGGTGATGGATACGGCTGTTACGTAACAAATCATTTGCCGTAGGCGAACCCAGCTGGATAAGATGATAGCCAAATAATTCTGGCAGCACTTGATCAAGCAAATTTTGCTCGGCATCAAGTAAGCGTTGCCCCAAGGGCTGCTGATACCAGCGGGTTAACGCTCTGTTTTTTTCATCTACTGTTTGCTGATGCTTCACTGCACTGTGTCCGATTTATCATTTATGCACTTATCTTACGCTATAATAGCGTCAATTTAATCGTAACCAAAGCAAACTTACCATTCTGCTATGCCCCCTATGATTGATGTACAACCAATCCCAATATTTGATGATAACTATGTTTGGCTAATACGCCACGCAATACAAGCAGGTGGCCCGCTTGATCATGCCGTAGTAGTTGATCCGGGCGATGCCCAGCCTGTGCTCACCTTTCTATCACGGCAACAACTCACTCTCAGCGCGGTGTTAATCACCCACAAATGTTACGACCATGTCGCGGGCATTAGTGATCTTGTGGCACAACACCCCGCACCGGTTTACGGCCCATCCGTCGATGTAATTAAAGATATCAGCCACCCGCTAGCTGACAATGCGGTGATTACGATCACCCCGCTGCTCAAATTTAAGGCAATGTTGGTGCCAGGTCATACTCTGGGTCATCTAGCCTTTTATACCCATGAAGACACTACTTCAGGCCATGTCTTCGTGGGTGATGTCATGTTTGCTGGTGGTTGTGGCCGTATAAAGCAAGGGGGTAGCGCCAAACAGATGTTTGATTCCTTGCAAAGACTGGCCAAGTTACCGCAAAACACCAAGATCTATTGTGCTCACGAGTACACACTGGCCAATCTGGCTTTTGCGCAAACAGTTGAACCGAGTAACCAGGCGATAGCAAAGCGTATCGAGTCCGTCGCAGCTCTGCGTGACAACAAGCAACCCAGTCTACCGTCCATGCTAAGTGAAGAATTGGCGACCAACCCGTTCTTGCGTTGTGCAAAACCAGAAATTGCTCAATCCGTCAGCGCATACGCCGATATATCAGTAACAACAGAGGTTGACGTATTTACCGTATTACGTCGTTGGAAAGATCAGTTCTAAGGCTGCCATTATTTATTTTTATTATGATAAAAAACAATAAATTATTGATGAAGAAGCCGTATCAGGCAATTATTATAGGCAGTATGACTTGCTTGCTCTATGCTTGCAC
>CAYURS010000250.1:0-1850 GCA_964447165.1 uncultured Thiotrichales bacterium | reverse complement strand
TCGCGTGCGTGAGGCAGGGGTATATTGCGAAATATATCCCTACGATGTCAGTACGAAAGAAATTATAGCCTTTGACCCACAGGGCATTATTCTCTCCGGCGGGCCAGAATCCGTCATTGACAGTGAAGCGGTTGCCGCACCACAAATCGTGTTTGATCTTGCCGTGCCCGTACTGGGTATTTGCTATGGAATGCAAACGCTGGTTACGCAACTAGGTGGTGTCGTTGAGTCGTCTACGATGCGCGAGTTTGGCTATGCTGAAGTCACCGTTAGTGCTGATTCGGTGTTGTTGAAAGATATTAAAGATCGCACTAACGCTGACGGCCGAGCATTGCTTGACGTATGGATGAGTCACGGTGATCGTGTTAGCAAAATGCCGGATAACTTCCGTGTCATTGCCAGTAGTGAACATGCAGCGTATGCCGCTATAGCCGATGAGTCACGTCATTATTATGGTTTGCAATTTCATCCTGAAGTTGTTCATACCAAGCAAGGCGAGAAGATTTTAGCGCGTTTTATTCATAACATTTGTCAGTGCCCATCAAATTGGACGCCTGCCAATATTATTGATGAAAGCATCGCAACCATTCAACAACAAGTGGGCAATGACAAAGTCTTGTTAGGCTTGTCGGGAGGGGTTGATTCTTCTGTTGTTGCTGCCTTATTGCATAAGGCCATAGGCGATCAACTGACTTGCGTGTTTGTCGACACCGGTTTGCTGCGTCTTGACGAGGGTGATCAGGTTATGGCTGCTATGGCGCAGCATATGGGGGTGAATGTTATTCGTGTTAATGCCGAGAAATTATTTTTCGATGCATTGGCAGGTGAAGCTGACCCGGAGAAAAAACGTAAAATTATTGGCGCTTTGTTTATTGATGTCTTTGACGCCGAATCAGCCAAAATCAAAGACGTGAAATGGTTGGCGCAAGGAACCATTTACCCCGATGTCATTGAATCGGCTGGCTCACGTACAGGTAAGGCGCATGTTATTAAGTCACACCATAATGTGGGCGGTTTGCCTGAGCGTATGCAGCTTAAATTACTTGAGCCGCTGCGTGAATTATTCAAAGACGAGGTGAGGAAAATAGGTGTTGAGCTAGGTTTGCCAACTGAGATGGTTTACCGCCACCCATTTCCTGGGCCTGGCCTGGCTGTACGTATTCTCGGTGAAGTAAAAAAAGAATATGCCTATTTGCTGCGTCAGGCTGATGCCATTTATCTTGAAGAATTGCACCAAGCAGGCTGGTACGATAAAACTAGTCAGGCCTTTGTTGTATTTCTGCCTGTCAAATCAGTCGGCGTCATGGGCGATGGTCGTCGCTATGATTATGTTGTCGCGCTACGCGCTGTTGTTACTAGCGATTTTATGACGGCGCACTGGGCTGAGCTACCTTATGATTTGCTGGGCCGTATTTCCAATCGAATTATCAACGAAGTCGACGGAATTTCTCGCGTCACCTACGATATTTCTGGAAAACCACCGGCAACTATTGAGTGGGAATAGACGTGTGCGATCTGCTCTTGCTGGACCAGGGCGAGCAAGATAGGCATTGGATGCGTCATGCGCTTTACCTGGCGAATAAAGCGGAGCAAGCAGGCGAAGTGCCGGTTGGTGCGTGTATTGTCAAAGCAGGAAAATTGATCGCTGAGGGGTGGAACAGGCCGATTGGTAATGTGGACCCCACTGCGCATGCAGAGATTATTGTGCTGCGTGCCGCCGCAACAGCTTTGGGTAATTATCGCCTGCTGGATGCCACGCTCTATGTTACGTTAGAACCTTGTTCGATGTGTGCAGGCGCTATTATTCATGCACGAATAAAGCGCGTGGTGTATGCGGCCACAGATCCGCG
>CAYURS010000249.1:0-1873 GCA_964447165.1 uncultured Thiotrichales bacterium | reverse complement strand
CACCCAGTAATCGTAGTACCCCGGAGACACGCAGCACAGAGACCCTAGCTAGCAATTGAGAACCGAGCAAGGTAATCAAAGCAACGGCGAGCATCGACCACGCCGCACCCGGTGTGACCCAAACAAATTGACCGTAGAATTCTGCATACAACACATTGTTAATCACCAGATCACTGATCAACATAGCAATAACGGGCACCAACCAGGCAATAGCGAGCGGCAAGAAGGCACCGGCAAATAAGGCCATGGCGCCTATAGCGGTAAAATTCGGTGGATGAGGCAGTAAACGACTGAGAGCCGCAAATAAAATAATCGCAATAATCGCGCTATAACGTACTGAAAATAAACGATCCATAATCAAACAATCCAGCCAATAAGCAGTGTACTGAACGACCTATTATACGCCAACTCAGATCAAGATGGGGATCTGACCAAGCCAGTGGGCAAGCCAGCCTTGCGCCATTCCACCATATTACCCTCTAAATGATAGAGCTTTTGCCAACCACCCTGGTGTAGCAAATCTATCGCTTTGTCAGCAAAAACACCTGTCTCACAATACAGCACAATGTCGTCGCCCTTCTCGGCTGGCACTTCGGTGAGAAATTTTACCAAGTGACTATAGGGGATATTTGTTGCGCCCAAAATATGGCTCTTGGCATAGTCCTTTTCAGGCCGCACATCGATGACAACTGGCGCATCGCTGCTCTGGATTCGTGCAACCAAGGTATCCTGGTCGATCATGCTGATTTTAGGCTCGGTATCACATGCCATAAGGCAAAGCATTAATAATACAATAGCCCAATATTTTACTGGCAACATGACAATCCCTCTCCAAGCCAAACTAAAGTGACACCCAATGAACTGAGCATGACACAAATCAGCTTACCTCTACAGTAATTATTATATCAACTAAATTAGGTTAGCAGAAAAGATGGGGGTTACTCTATTTTATAGTCGTAATCGAGAGTTAAGGGTGCGTGATCAGAGAAGCGTTCATCTTTGTATATATCCGCTGTAAGCACTTTGTCGGCCAAACCAGGGCTGATGACGTGATAATCAATACGCCAACCGGTGTTATTAGCCCAAGCCTGCCCCCGATTTGACCACCAGGTGTATTGCTCTGCTTGCTGATCAACGACGCGAAAACCATCCACCATGCCGACTTCATCAAACAGAGTATCGAGCCAAGCTCGTTCTTCTGGCAAAAAACCTGAATTCTTTTGATTGCCGCGCCAGTTTTTAATGTCGATCTTCTTATGAGCGATATTCCAGTCACCACAAATCACATAATCACGATCATCGTTCTTCATCTCGCGTAAACGCGGCATTAACCTGTCCATCACGTCAAACTTAAGGGCTTGTCGTTCTTCACTCGCCGAACCCGAATGAAGATACAGCGACGCCACACTAAACTTGCCAAAATCAGCCTGAATATAACGGCCTTCACAATCGACATCAGGCCAACCTAGGCCGACTGTAACCTTATCGGGTTTGTGACGCGTGTAAAGGGCAACCCCGCTATAACCCTTTTTCTCCGCATCGTGAAAATAACGATGATAACCCTCTGGAGAAAACACTGGATCGGACAATTGATGAAGCTGCGCTTTGGTTTCCTGTATGCAGACCACATCAACATCTTGTTGTAGCATCCAGTCAAAAAACCCCTTACGCGCCGCAGCACGAATACCATTTAAATTTGCAGAAATAATTTTCATAGAATATACAATAACTACAATGTGTAATAAGCAGGCAAACTAAAAATCATCTTTATATTGAACAATAAAATTAACTTCGTCGAAATAACCCGTGGCAACGAAATCTGCACTCATTTCTTTAATTTTCAGCGTATGAACACCAGGCTCTATTCCTGTCA
>CAYURS010000248.1:0-1881 GCA_964447165.1 uncultured Thiotrichales bacterium | reverse complement strand
ATAGTTGAATTATTTTAAACATGGGATAACTACTTAGTATTTCCACGCCCACCCAGCCTGAATCTCCCATTGAGACATTTCGATTTCTATTTGAGTCGAACCACCGTCCAATGGGTTAGCACCTTTAACTGAGTTACTCGGTACATACAAACCAGAAAGATTAAACTCCTGATTATTAGCAAGACGTTTTGTCCAGCCCACTGTTATATGATCTTCAACAACCGCTGGTGCCAGAATATTAAAAAACACATCAGATTCAGGAATGGGCTGACTGGCATGACTGTAACCCACGCGATAAGTATTATCGCCAGACTCAAGCTGGTAGCCGATTTTGTAAACAGTCATATCTTTCCAACCAAAGCCTGTTCCATTCGTGCCACCCAAACAGCCCGATATATCACCGGGATTACAGGACGTAAACAAATTCGATAATGGGTTTGAAATTGAAGAGCTGCCACTGTATTTAATCTCCTGAATATCGGCCACCACCATACCCGACGAACCCACTTCGAAAGACACGCCAAGGGTATAAGTCGCCGGAATATCAAGCTTACCACCGTTAGCAAACAAGCCCGCGTAGTCATCAAACTCGCTCATATTAATCTTTGGTTGATAACTCAAACCAATACGAACACCATCAGCTACCTCACCCTGATAGCCAAATTTAAGTCCCAAACCTGTTGATGTTGAATTTTCACCACTGGTCAGATTTGCTGGATCAACAGAGAAACCCGCATTACCAAAACCACTCAACCCTTCCGCTGAAAATCGCTGCACAACAAGAATCACACTAACGCCAATAGCATGTTTATCACCTAATTTATTGGCAATGCTGACATTAAAAAACGCCTGTTCCAAATTGATACCTGTTGTACCGTCGCCAAACGTGCCCAAACCTGATCCTGTAGGATCCAATGGAGAAGGCGGTGTTGATGATGCAGCGTAATCTGTATTCATACCCCCATTACCATACATAGAAACACCAACAGCCGTCGTCTTATCCAGTTGCCAGTTGTAGCCAATATGTGGAATTAAAAAGAAATCCATATCGCTTTCAACTTTTTCACCTGGCACCGCATTAATGCCACTGCCCAAAGGCATCAATGGTGGATTAGGCGGCACTGGTGTGCCCGTTACCTTATAGCTACGTGGCGACGGGCTAAAAATTGCCACACCAATATCAAAACGTTCGCCAATAAAGGCCATACCTGCTGGATTGGTCGCTGCCGCTAAAGCATCCTGAGAATAAGCTGCACCAGCACCCGCCAGGCCTTTTTCTTTTGTACTTGTGCCGTGCGCGAAAAAACCATTCGTTGCATTCGCAAACGGCGAGATAAAAATACCAGCAACAGCAAGGGTTAAAAGTGATTTATTTATAAGGATATTCATTGAAGCTACCTCCACGGTGAACAGGGTTGTTTTAAGAGCATTACTAAAATTGTACTTAAAATCGTAATCGTTCTACAATTTTTATGGCCTGATTTTCCATGATTTAATCTGATATTATGAGACTAACTATTTATGACCTACATACTTTAATAGGCGTGAATAACAGATATGTCAATCTAAAGGGGTGCTTACCTTCAGGAAACTAACAAAGAACTTTATAAAAAAAATAAGTACTAATCTTGAGAGCATTACGACATTTACACTGTTAACTTCACTTTAAAATCTATGACGCAAATTGCTTTCGGCAACCATGATTTAATAACAAAATGTAATAACAAAATGATTCTTTATTTTAAGCACGCTCAAAAAATGATAGCTCACTTGCAGGCCACCGCCTCTGGCATATTACTTTTTCTATTATTTACCTTGCCCGTTAGTGCTAACCTTCCCGATCTCGGTGATCCAACATTAGACAGTTTCAGCAGCAAGGAC
>CAYURS010000247.1:0-1887 GCA_964447165.1 uncultured Thiotrichales bacterium | reverse complement strand
CGTATATCGCTTGCGCATAAATTCTATGAGCCAAGTGAGGTTGCTGTGGCGATAGAAGGCTTGCCTAAGGGTAGTTATCAACTGGAGTCTGATATTATGGTGTTCGACACCGCGCAGCGAAAATACTTGAAATTTACTATCAGTGATGAGTTAGCGCCGGGCTTTTACCCATTTTCAGTCAAAGTGAAATCGAACAATAATGATTGGCAAAGTAGTTTTCGGGTTCATCATATTTCGGTGAAAGAAAAATGACGACTAAACAAACAGATCAAGCGAACACAGATGACTCTGTGGCCGATGATCCGGCAACAAACAATGTTGCTTCAACGTCAACTCAAACAGAGTGGGGTAAGGAGGCAGAAGATTTTTACGGCTACAGTTCGGAGGAAGAGCGCTTAGCCAAGCGCGGGCTTGAAGATTGGGAGATGGTCGATAAAATTCCTGAGTCCCAGGCTGACATACCAAAATGGTTTGTTGCTGTGATTATTGCTGTGTTGTTGTTTGCCATTGGCTTGAGCTTTCCTTTCTGGGGCGATCGCGAAGGTTTCGAGCGAGAGTGGTTTAATTGGGGTTTTGTTTTGGCGTTGGTTTATATCGCTATTTCTTCAGGGTTTATTTATGTCATGTTAAGTCTCTATGGTTCAAAGGCAGGTGGACGCTTAGATTCAGATAAAGACATTGTGGAAAAAGATAAAGAAAGCTCTGTGCCGGACAAAAGTGATGAGGCAGAAACCAAGTAGATTAATTTTAGCCGCTGCTTTGGTTTTATGTGTTGCTTGTAGTCCAGAGCCAGAAAACCTTATAGCGCCAGCATCGCAAAATAATACTGAAAATAATATGGCCGGCGATCATTCCAGAGATGCTCCCAGAGATCATTTTGGCGCTGATGTGTTGAGTCGATATTGTAGTGATTGCCATATCGCGCCTAAAGCAGAAACCAAAACAGCGCGTGAGTGGCCAGCAATTATTCAGCGCATGCAAACGTATCGTTCACGCCAGGCAATGCCTGTGCTCAATGATACCGAGATTAATGAGATTACCACTTACTTAATTAAACATTCAGGAAACCAATAATATGCGCCAGTTAATGTTGCTCGGTTTGTTATGTGTATTCACCGTAGCTTGCGGCAAAGGTGAGCGTGCCCGTATTCCAGCGCAATTATGGAGCGATATTATTTTTAAAATAGAAACGCATCCTTATCCCGTCAAAGCAGGGCACAATGAGATCTGGCTCAAGGCGACTAAAAAGGAAGGTGGCCCGGCATGGAGTTTGATTGTTTCATTACGTGCTAATAAGTCAGCAGAGTGGGTGCAGTCTGTGCAAGATGGTCATATAGGTGTTTTTCGTCGTGCAGTAAAAATTAATGAAGGTGACCAGTATCTTTACGTACACATTAGGCGTGGCGACAAAGAGGTGGAGTTACAGTTTGAGCTGCCTTGGTCAGAACAAGAGCAGTAGTATGTTACTTTTGGCGATTCAGCCGTTGTTGCAATCGTACGCTGGTATGCCAACGACGCAGTAACAAAATCTTGTCACCACCACGGTCATCGGCGCAGCGTGGGCAAGTGAGGTGGCACAGATACAGTTCTTTCGGTAATTTGCCTTCGTCAAATAAAGCCTGTTGCAGTACACGAGCGCTATTACGCAATGTTGCCATCGTGCCTTGGTGTATCACGCAGCGCACATTAAAGTCTACAGATAAATATTTGATCAGCCGTGAAGGTGAGTCAGTTGCTTCGATCAGCCTCAGCATTTCGCCACTGAACATGCCTGTCTTGGTTAGCACCAGACCTGGCCAGTGTTCTTTTAATTCGAGGTCAGCCACCGCCGCAGTTTGGCGCATCATGTAGTGGGTATAACCCAAAGGCATATGCAGAAACATGGGG
>CAYURS010000246.1:0-1922 GCA_964447165.1 uncultured Thiotrichales bacterium | reverse complement strand
CACCACCCTTCTACTGCGACGGCCCAATAGCACGCCCTGGCTGGCTTTCGCTTGGCCGCAGTGTCGCATAACTCCTCGGTTACGAAAGCCACACATGTCACACCCTTACTCCGTCTCGCTACCAACGGTGGTGAAAAATACCGGCTAGTTATCACTATTTTGGCCATAAATGTCATTTGCGCGCTGACAAAAAGCATCGACCAATTTATCTGCAATCTGTTGAAAAACCGGCCCCATCGTCATCTTTAGTAACACGTTGGAGAATTCATATTGCAGATCAAGTGATACCTTGCACCCCGAGGGCACGTTGCTAGAACCCTCATCTAAAGCCTGAAAAGACCAAACGCCTTCGAGCTTTTTAAACGGCCCCTCGACCAACCGCATGGTAATGCTTACACCAGGGTCATTACTATTTTGTGTGGTAAACGATTTATGCACCCTACCTTTACGTAATTCGATTTGAGCACAAACGCCCTGCTCATCCCGTGCCAGTTCTTTACTGCTCGCACACCACGGCAAAAACTCTGGGTAAGACTTTATATCATCCACCAAACCAAACATGGCTTGCGCACTGTGCAATACCAGCGCACTACGATTAATTCTCGGCACAGTTAAACTCGTTTACGAAAAAACGCCAATAGCGTTAAGAAACACCAACATGACAGCAATCGGTATGATATAGCGCACAAGAAAATACCACATTGAATAAACACCTGAACCCAAGGCAAGTTCATCTTGAGATGCAGCCTTCTTCATCAACCAACCAGCAAAAATCGCCATTAACACGCCACCCAATGGCAACATAATATTCGATGTTAAATAATCAAGCAGATCGAAGAATGTTTTGCCAAAAACAGTCGCATTCGACCACTCGTTAAATGAAAATACTGTGCCTAAACCAATAACCCAAGTTAGCATTCCTAAAGCAATACTTGCTTTAAGTCGACTAAGTCCTTTGTTTTCGATTAGCCAGGCCACCGCAGGCTCAATTAAACTAATCGAAGAACTCCACGCAGCAAACACCAACAGAATAAAAAACAAAGTGCCAAACAAGGTGCCAAAAGCCATATTACCAAAGGCTAGAGGTAAGGTGACAAAAATTAGGCCTGGACCTGCACCCGCTTCAAGCCCGTTAGAAAAAACAATAGGAAATATCGCAATACCAGCCAATATGGCGACTGAGGTATCAGCAAAGGCAATGGTAAATGAAGTCTGCGCTATAGAAGTTTCTTTCGGCAAATAAGCACCATAAACCATAATGGCTCCCATGCCGATGCTGAGGGTAAAAAATGCTTGCCCCATTGCCTGTAACATACCTTCAGTGGTTAGCTTGGAGAAGTCTGGCGTAAACATAAAACGCAAGCCTTGCATAAAACCGCTGGTAGTCATCGCATACAACACCATGACAATCATTAACACAAATAAGGCTGGAATCAAAAAACGTACGGCTTTTTCTATGCCCCCTTCGATACCGCGCGCGACAACTGCCATGGTAATCAACATAAAAATGCTATGCCAAAAAATAAGCGTAAGTGGTGATTTGGTTAGCTCATCAAAATGCTGCCCAACCAATGCCGCATCAGCACCGGTGAACGTACCAGCACCTGTAGTAAAAATATAACTGATGGCCCAACCGGCAATGACACTGTAATAGGAGAGAATCAAAAACCCGGCTGCTATACCCATCCAGCCAAGAAACTTCCATAGCTGTGAATGGCCTGCCTCTGCGGCCAGATGTTTCATGGTATCAACCGGATTGCGACGACCACGGCGACCCAACATCACCTCAGCCATCATAATCGGCACACCAATGAGAAAGATGCACAGTAAATAGACCAGCACAAAGGCACCGCCGCCGTTCTCGCCAGTCATATAAGGAAACTTCCAGATATTGCCGAGCCCGACCGCTGAACCCGTCGCCG
>CAYURS010000245.1:0-1937 GCA_964447165.1 uncultured Thiotrichales bacterium | reverse complement strand
AGGCGTAAAGTGCATTAATGGGCGCGGTATGGTGGTAGGCGCGTTTGGCGCCTGTGCCCCAATAACTCATAACCAGATTTAGGTCTAAGAACCAACTTTGTGCTTTATGTGTGCGCGCTTTCATTGTTTCGATAGCGCGTTCACTGAAGCTGATGGGTGAGAGACCTGGCGTACAAGATAAACATTTTTGACTGCCAGAATAAATTGCATCAATATTCCATTCATCAACCTTTAGTGGTGAGCCACCGAGTGATGTGACGGCATCGACGATGGTTAAGCAGTCGTGGCTGTGAGCCAGTTTAACCAGTGTTGCAATATCAGAACTGGCACCAGTAGAGGTTTCAGCATGCACCATAGCAACGATTTTGGCATTGGGGTTGGCTTTTAGTGCGGCCTCAAGTTTGTTGGCATCGATGGCATCACCCCAGGCATCTTCTACCATCACTGCTTTGGCGCCGCAGCGTTCAACATTTTCTTTCATACGACCACCAAAGACGCCATTTTGGCAAACAATGATGGTATCGCCAGGTTCGACCAAGTTGATAAAGCAGGTTTCCATGCCAGCTGACCCGGGTGCTGAAACAGGCATTGTTAGCGTATTTTTAGTTCGAAAACCGTATTGCAGTAATTCTTTAAGTTCTTCCATCATGACAATGAATTGAGGGTCCAAATGACCGATGGTGGGCCGTGACATTGCCTCTAAGATACGTGGATTAACATCAGAGGGGCCAGGGCCCATCAGGGTGCGTTGTGGTGGAATAAAGGATGTGATTGTCATGGATTTCTCTCGTGTGTTTATTATTAACCTGGCCGCCTAGTCTATCGAGAATCTGGGTTTTTTGCCATTCGAGGGGGGATATTGGCTTGTGAGCCAAACAAGTTGTTGGCGGGTTTTACGTTTATCGCAAAGATCTAGGGAGCCTCTGAATTAGTAGTGACCCGCCAGCCGAACGCTTTCACCTCATAGGGAAAATTTAAACGCCGTCTAATAATGTATATTGCATATTATATGTATAATACATATAATATGTTTTAAAATTTGGCTCCCCTGAGCCATAAAAATGGTTTATTAATCAGGTTTTAATGAGGTTATCGCAATGGCAAAACTGGCACATGACACCATTACAGCCACTGAATTGGTTAGAAACCTGTCTGTGGCTATCGACAAAGTGCGGATGAGCGGACATAGCCTGCATATTACCAAAGGCTCACAAACCGTTGCAGAGTTAAATCCACCACCAAAATCTGGATTACCTGTTAATAAATTGGTCAGGCTATTAAAATCGCTGCCAAAATCAGGTGGTAATGCCTCTGATATGAGCAAGGATCTGAAAAACATACGGCGCCAAGCAAACTTGCCGGATAACCCATGGGGCTAGTGATTGATACCAATGTCTTCATTGACGCAGAAAACAGTCGATTGGACTTAAATAGCTTAGGTATTTTTTCAGACCATGGCGATGCGTATATCGCAGCTATCACGGTATCTGAGCTGTTAACGGGTGTTCACCTGTCCAGGACAGCAGCTATTAGAATTCAACGCTCGGCATTTGTGGAAGGCATTATCGCAAAGATACCGGTGCTGGACTTCAATGAAGAAGTTGCCAGGTGCTATGGTGAGCTTTACGCCCATTTACTGAAGCCGAGAGCCAAGGCCAACACCAATGTCCATGATCTTCAAATCGCAGCAACCTGTATTGCACATGGTTTTGCTGTGTTAACCAGCAATGTTGCTGATTACAAAAAAGTGCCGGGGCTTAATATTGTTCAACCAAAAAATCAAAAAATCAAGCAAGCGAGAACAACCAAATAAAGGTTTTTTCAGGCATTGTATTCACTCACGAATTGTGAAAACTATCTCTGTATTATACGAATAATGAACAAAAAAGCGCTTACGCTGAATGATTATGTTCGTTCTGATGTTATCGAGTCGTTGC
>CAYURS010000244.1:0-1938 GCA_964447165.1 uncultured Thiotrichales bacterium | reverse complement strand
GGTGATACGTCCATCAAGTGGAAACCACATTGCTCAAGGAACGCTTGAAATTCGTTATCATCTGGCGCGCTTAACGGACTGTTGGTGAAGAAATCGTCCGACATATGACGAAATGTTTCAAACACACACCAGCAATACAACGAGCCAATATCCAATGGCTTGATCCAACTGTCTGCTAACAAATGTTCAGGCAATTCAAAGCCTAATTTGTTTTTCGCAATAGCTTGTGCGCGACCAATAAAACCTGCATCGTGCTGCACAGAAGATATTTCTTGCAACACTACTTCTATACCTGAAAAAGCGCCTTTGATTTTTTTCTCATAGCTATAAAGGCGTGCGTTTTCATCGCTACGTGTAAACGGATGTCCTGTTTTATTTGAAACGGCTCGGTCGTTAGCGAATAAATTAATAGCGAGTGGATTCTGCGCGCCAGCATAGGCAGGCGCACCCTGTTGCCGAGGCAACAAGGTGCGCTTCAGCGGTACTGCTCGCTGCAAGGTGCTTCTGCTTTTTGTTCTGCTGTTGAACATGACGTTAAGCCGTTCTCCAAAAAAAACCAATGATTAGTACGCTACACTACAAACTGTACCTAGCCAGCTTGCCATTAACCTCGAGCACCGCCAGATACCGTTATCAGCGCGCCTTTATCCGTATTACCACTACCACCGGTAACATTAATATCAGCAGGCGCAATATCGACGTTGCGCTTATTATCTGCTGACGGCATGGCACTAATTGGGCCACGACGTGTTGGGTTTCTCTTTGCTGCAGATCGACCCTCTGTACCCGTTACGCGATCACCGCGGTCCCAATCATCACCCGTAATATTTTGACTGGTATCGATACCTTCGCCGGTTATACCACGGCCTGATTTAGAGATTTCTATCGGCGCACTCATGCCGCCTGTAGTATTGCTGCGATCACCAAAACGTGCTTCTTCGGTCCCCGTAAGCATGCCTTCGCCAAGCGAGAAAGTGCCGCTGATGCGACCCTGCTCATAACGTGAACCCGTTACCGCGTTATGCTCAGCCGTACTCTGGCTCGCATGGTTAGGCGCAACAACACTAAAATCACCCCAGGGAGCGCCAGCGAGTGGCTTGGGGAAGTCTGCCTCACCCATTTGCGCTGGCACTGCACCACATACTTGCTGATGATCTGTAGCGCCCACATACGAAGTCCCTGTCAACGGCTTACAAACACCTTTTTGAGCGCCGGTTAAATTACTTAGCCCAGGCTGAATACCTGTAATATCACGGCCGGCATTACCACGACGCAACTCGTTACGTGCTTGTGCCGCCTGCGCTTGATTAGGCTCGCAATATTTTTCATATTGCTCAGAACCAGCATAAGGCGTACCGGTCACTGCTTTGCATGTTCCCGCTTCATCGCCGGTCACGTGTTCTGAACGCGCAGGCCTGGAACCGGACACGATTTTGCCGCGACTGGTTTGCGAAAAACTGACCTTTGCTGGGCCAGCACTAGGCTTGGCACCGCAAAATTGATCAAACGATTCCAAACCAAGATACTCGGTACCTGTCACATTCTTGCAACTACCACGCTCATCACCGGTTACTGTATCGCTGCGCCCTATCGCACTGGCAGTGGTAATATTGCCACCACGCGCCAGAACACTCGTTAATACCTTTGATGGCGCTTTAAGACCAGCGTCAGTTTGGCAATAGCTCGAAAACACACCACCAGATAAATAATCAGTACCCGTAATCTCACGACACAGGCCAATTTCATCACCCGTTGTTTTTGCGCTGTGAGCAACCTGTGTTCCGGTGACTTCTTCATCATTTGCAACGCTTGGATGGTTACCACGCACTGGTGTTGATTTTATTTTGCCGTTAGCGCCACCGCCATTGACGCTACGTTGAGCACGCACACTACGCGCCAAATCGCGGCTTGAAATATCAGGATTTTGTGAGCGTGCCA
>CAYURS010000243.1:0-1938 GCA_964447165.1 uncultured Thiotrichales bacterium | reverse complement strand
GTTGTGAACGCTCATCCTGGCATTCGACGACCACGCCGGTGGGTAGATGTGTGAGGCGTACTGCAGAATCGGTTTTGTTAACGTGCTGCCCACCCGCGCCGGATGCGCGATAGGTATCGACTTTAAGGTCGGCAGGATTAATTTCGATCTCTTCGATTTCATCAGCCTCTGGCATAACCGCAACGGTGCAAGCTGAGGTATGAATGCGGCCTTGTGATTCGGTTTCGGGCACGCGTTGCACACGATGGCCGCCGGACTCAAATTTTAATCGTGAATAAGCGCCTTGCCCAACTAGGCGCATAATGACTTCTTTAAAACCACCATGTTCACCAGCATTACTGCTAATAATTTCTGTTTGCCAGCCTTTGTTTTCTGCATAACGTGAATACATGCGAAATAAATCACCGGCAAAAATAGCTGCTTCGTCACCGCCTGTGCCAGCACGCACTTCAAGGAAGATGTTGCTGTTATCGTGCGGGTCGGTGGGCAGTAAGAGCAACTGTAATTCTTGTTCGAATTCTTCGCGACGTGTTTCGCCATCACTAAGCTCATCTTTGGCCATCTCGCGGACATCGAGATCGCTGTCTTTCATCATCTCTCTAGCGCTTTCGATATCTTCAATCGTCTTTTGATGATTGTTAAAACACCGCACGATGGGGTCGAGCTTCGAATATTCTTGTGACAGGCTGCGAAAACGGTTTTGATCGCTCATAATGTCCGGCTCGGAGAGCAGTGCGCTGATTTCTTCTAGGCGTTCGCTTATATTTTCGAGCTTGGCAATGATGCTGGTTTTCACTGGGGGTCCGTATTATTAGGGAGTCTCTTGATTGGTTCTGGGACAACAAGATTGCCGACTGAAATATTGCGGATCAAGGCGCGAATTTTACCAATAGCGGGACTATTGGTAAAATTCGTAACGCCGATCTGCGATATTTCAGTCGCAAAATTGTGTTCCATAAATTAATCAAGAGACTCCTTAGGTGTCTTGGTCTTTAATGCCAAGTAATTCACGGGCAACGTCGATGACGTTATTGCGGCCTTCGTAGCTGGCTTTTTTCATTTGCGAGCTGGGCTGATGAATGAGTTTATTAGTGAGGTTGTAAGCAAAACGTTGTAATACCTCGTTTACATTCGCACCGCGCTCTATAAGCTGCAAGGCTTTTTGTAATTCATCATCACGCAGTTGCTCAGCACTTTGTCGATAGGCGCCGATGGTGAGTCCAGCATCGAGTGACTGTAGCCAGCCGTTAAAGTGTATGACTTGTGCTTCGATGATTTCTTCGGCCTGTTCAGCAGCTTGTTGGCGTGAGCGTAGCCCTTCGTTAATGATTTCTTGTAGGTCGTCGACGCTGTAGAGATAAACATCATCCAGCTTGCTGACCTCGGGTTCGATATCGCGTGGTACGGCAATATCAACCATTAGCATGGGTTTATGTTTGCGTTGTTTTAAGGCGCGTTCAACAGCACCTTTGCCGAGTATGGGTAATTGGCTGGCGGTTGATGAGATGACTATGTCGGCATGCTGTAGTTGGTCTGGCATTTCGGCTAATGCCACGGCTTTTCCGCCAAGCTCACTAGCAAGTTTTTGTGCGCGCTCAACGGTACGGTTGGCAATAATTAGTTTGCCCATGCCCGCTGCGCGTAGGTGTCGGGCAGTTAGCTCAATGGTTTCACCCGCGCCAATGAGTAACGCTGTATGTTTTTCAAAATCACTAAAAATTTGTTTAGCGAGGCTGACCGCAGCAAAGGCAACAGAGACAGGACTCGAGCCAATGGCAGTATCAGTGCGTACTTGTTTGGCGACAGAAAAAACATGCTGATAAACACCGTTAAGCATACGTCCGACAGTGCCTGCTTGTTTGGCATTGCTGTAGGCATCTTTTACTTGACCTAGAATTTGTGGCTCACCTAAGACCATGGAATCAAGTCCGCTGGCAA
>CAYURS010000242.1:0-1948 GCA_964447165.1 uncultured Thiotrichales bacterium | reverse complement strand
GCACATTAGGCAGACCTTCCAGCAGCAGAATACGTTCAATGATCTGATCGGCATGTTTCATCTCATCGATGGATTCTTTAAACTCTATTTTACCGAGTTTTTTAAAGCCCCAGTTGTCATACATTCTGGCGTGCAAAAAATATTGATTAATGACAGTCAGTTCATTTTTTAATGCGCCATTTAAAAATTCCAGAACTTTTGTGTCGCCTTTCATTGCATTCACTCCTTTAATTTTATCGTCTATTTGTTGCGTTCAGATCAGTTGATAATTTAACCGTACTTACAATTGTTGAAAGGCTAACATTCGGTAGCTTTTTAGTCAACTTAAGTTATTGTTTTTAAAGGTAAATAAGAATAATTTTCATTTCGATAACGGTTGTGTTTATGACTCATGTTGCGTGCTTCTTCACTAGCCTTTGTGTCCTGTTACAGTGCTAATCGTTTACAATGCGAAGGCGAATGGTTTATGTCTAATAATCTGGGAGATAGTAGTAATAGCATGAGCAAGGTAGAGAGTGTGATATACCCCAAGAGGTCTGCCTCCGCGAAAGCGTGGGGTGCTTCCTCGAAAATGCCATCGCATTCCCTTAGGGTGCAGCCGCGAGCGACAGTGGCAGTAAAAGTAGGCAAATATACCGTTGGCGCTGGCGCGCCGGTCGTTGTGCAATCGATGACTAACACAGACACTGCGGATCTTGAGTCAACTGTGCAGCAAGTTGCAGAGTTGGCAAAGGCCGGTTCAGAATTAGTGCGTATCACCGTCAATAACGAAGACTCTGCACGACAAGTTCCCTATATTCGAGATCGGCTCAATGTCATGGGCGTCGATGTACCGCTAGTAGGTGACTTTCATTTCAACGGGCACACCTTGCTTGAAAAACATCCAGCCTGTGCTGAGGCATTAGCTAAATACCGAATCAACCCAGGTAACGTCGGTAAAGGCAGCCGTCGTGACCCACAGTTTGCCAAGATGATTGAACTTGCCTGCCGGTACGATAAACCGATTCGTATCGGTGTTAACTGGGGTAGCCTCGATCAAGATTTGTTAGCACGCATGTTGGATGATAATGCTGCCAGAAAGTCACCGAAACCACTCAATGAAGTGACTCATGCTGCTTTGATTGAATCGGCCTTATCCAGTGCTGCCAAGGCCGAAGAGCTGGGGCTTGGCCACGACAAAATTATTTTGTCGTGCAAGATGTCAGGTGTGCAAGACCTCATCAAAGTCTATCGCGACTTGGCTGCTTGTAGTGATTACCCGCTTCATCTAGGTTTGACTGAAGCTGGTATGGGCACGAAAGGCATTGTCGCCTCGACCGCCGCGCTCAGCGTGCTATTGCAAGAGGGTATAGGCGACACCATTCGTATTTCGCTAACACCGGAACCTGGTGGTGATCGCACGCAAGAAGTGTTAGTTGCACAGGAAATTTTGCAATCGCTAGGTTTGCGTGCATTTACCCCCACTGTTATTGCCTGCCCAGGTTGTGGCCGCACTACTAGCGAATATTTTCAACAGTTAGCACAAGATATCCAATCGTATTTGCGTCATCAAATGCCCGTTTGGCGTAAGCAATATCCTGGTGTTGAAGATATGACAGTTGCCGTAATGGGCTGTGTAGTAAATGGCCCCGGTGAGAGTAAGCATGCCAATATTGGCATCAGTTTGCCTGGCACGGGCGAGCGGCCTGTGGCGCCTGTGTATGTGGATGGCAAGCGCCATATCACCTTGAAAGGTGATCATATTGCTACCGAGTTTAAAAGCCTCGTTGAGAGCTATGTTGAAAAAAATTATTCGGTAGGCTAACTAAAGATAGTGTTCCAATGCTCTTTCATGTCATAGTTTAATTTAATTTTAGGTAAGTCATTGGACTCTTTTCTTCTACAACTACACGATTTTTTTCAGCGCTTTTGGCTTGAGCCATTCTGGTTTGCGTTGTTGGTTTCGACG
>CAYURS010000241.1:0-1951 GCA_964447165.1 uncultured Thiotrichales bacterium | reverse complement strand
CAACTTATGCCACTTTCTTTTTCCTGCGCTCTATAACAGGCAATAAACGCTTATGTGCATTGAGCAATTCACGCTCTGTGGTTTGCCAATCAATGCAGGCATCAGTAATTGATACTCCACGTTTCAGCTGACTAGCATCTTTGCCCAGTGGCTGGTTACCCCACTCTAAATTGCTCTCTATCATCATGCCGATAATATTGTCATTACCTGCTACGATTTGATCGATGCAATTATCAAAAACGACAGGTTGATTCGCTGGATCTTTATTAGAATTACCATGACTGCAATCGACCACAATATTGATCGGCATACCAGCATCGGTCAGTGAGTTTTCACACTGCCTGACACTTTCTTTATCATAGTTAGCGTGGTTGCCACCACGTAACACAACATGACCATAACTATTGCCACGTGTACGAAATACCGCACACTGACCCTGTTGGTTAATGCCAAGAAAGTGATGCGGCTTTGAAACTGAAGCCAAGGCATTGATTGCTACATGCAAACTACCGTCGGTGCCATTTTTAAAGCCCACTGGCATTGATAGCCCGCTGGACATTTCACGATGTGTTTGCGATTCGGCAGTACGTGCACCAATCGCCGTCCACGATACTAAATCTGATAAATATTGTGGAGTAATAGGATCTAACGCCTCAGTGCCTGCCGGCAAACCGAGCTCATTCACTTTAAGCAAAAATTCACGAGCCAGATGCAGTCCCTTCTCGATACGAAATGAATCATTAAGGTCAGGGTCGTTAATTAAACCTTTCCAACCCACTGTCGTCCGCGGTTTTTCGAAATAGACTCGCATGACTATCACGATAGTATCGCTGATTTTATCAGCCAGCACTTTAAGTTGCTGAGCATAGTCATAGGCGGCATCAGTATCATGTATCGAACATGGGCCAATCACTAAAAATAAACGTGGGTCTTGACGATCAAGAATGCGACATAAGGTTTCACGCCCGGCCAGAACGGTATCAATAGCCTGGTCAGTAATTACAATAGTAGACTTAACCTCTGCCGGGGTAGGCAAAAGATCTTGAGACAACACATTAAGATTGTTTAAACGGTCAGTCGGGGACACCTGAATATACCTGCAAAATACTTAGAGAAAAAATTGAAAAACTAAAGTGCGTCGTTAGCGTTAAGGGGCCTTAAGAAACTCTGCGATAACAGGCATAAATGCATCTTCATCAATAAGAAACGAATCATGTCCATACGGAGAATCTAGATCAAAAAAACTCACATCACTACCCAAGTTCTCAAGGCGATCAACAATATCCCGCTGCTCATCGACTGTAAATAATACGTCTGAAGATATACCAATCACTAATGAGCGAAATGGCAACGGTGCTTGCTTAGACGACAATAGAGGATGCTCACGACAATCGAACCAATCCATAGCGCGAGACAAGTACAAATAGCTATTGGCATCAAATTTTTCGGCGAATTTACGTGCATTATGTTCGAGATATGACTCAACCTGAAATTCAATATCCACCAGGTCAGCATCATCAGCACGCTCAGCGATACGCTCACGACCAAAACGCTCTAACCATTCATCAGCAGAACGATAAGTCGTTAAGCCCAGCTTACGCGCAATACGCATGCCTTCGAATGGACCTTTACCGACTTTATAATGGCCTTCTTTCCATTCTGGATCGCAGGTGACGATTTCACGCTGCAAAGAACGCACACCGATAGCAAAGGGTGATGAAGCTGCTGTCGCTGAAATTGAAACGAGGTTGCTGACTTGCTTAGGATACTCTAAAGCATAGTAAAGTGCCGCCATGCCACCCAATGAAGAGCCCATAACGGTATGCAAGGATTTAATACCCATCTCATGCATAGCAAGATTCGCAGTAAAAGCAATATCTTCAACCGTCAACTCGGGAAAATCAAAACCATAAGGACGTTTTGTTGCAGGATTGATTGAAATTGGCCCAGT
>CAYURS010000240.1:0-1957 GCA_964447165.1 uncultured Thiotrichales bacterium | reverse complement strand
CTGGTTCGGTGAGCCAGGGCAAGTGAACTCCTAAAGCCTATAGAGCCAAGATAAAGTCCACCAATTTCTCGATATTTTCATCACTCACACGCGGTGAGTAAGGAGGCATTGCTGCGGTAATCCCTTCATCAGCCCAAGCGCCTTTACCGCCTTTAGCTACCTTGGTCAACAAATGTGCTTTACCTGCCACCTTGTCATCAGCATATTTCGCTGCAATGTCTTTCCAGCCCGGACCAAGCACCTTTTTTTCAATCGAATGACAAGCAAAACAACCACTTGCTTTCGCTAACGCTTCATCAGCGCTGGCAGACCCAACACCAACCATCAAGCTCGCAGCCGCTGCTGCACTCACAATCCAACCTGCTTTCATGTCAATCTCCTCTGTTAATTACAACGTACCCTTGGGTACAGCGTTACTTAAAAAATACCTAAGAGAGGTTATCGTGGACTACGGTTGTTGTTATTATCAAAGACAATGCTTCGCCTAGAATAGAGCGTGTAACCACACAAAACCTTGGTATAACATTAAGCCTAAAAAGCTTAAGCGCGCCTTTATGCCATGCAGCACATCAAGCTGTCAAGCTCACGCCAACCTTGGCGGTCGCCTTTAGGCTCTGGTATTTACGTTGGGCAAGGCCGAATAAATAGCTTATTTTTTGCTTTCAAAGGGTAACAATAATAGTCTAGGCAGGTGCAGCCGAGCTGGTTGGCGGTATTCGTCAAGCCCTATTTTCATCTCGTTATGGCCAAATTGTGGTTGTGCGCGATAGCTGCCAAAGAGACGATCCCATATTGCAAGACTAAAACCAAAGTTTGAATTGGTTTCCTGGTTTATGGTGGAGTGGTGTACGCGATGCATATCAGGTGTGACGATGACCTTACGTAGCCAGCGATCAAGCATAAGCGGCAGACGTAGATTGCTGTGGTTAAACATAGCGGCTGTACTCAAAATAACCTCAAATAGCAAAACGCCGAGCGCTGGTGCGCCAAGTAGTAATATGGCAATGCATTTGATAAGCATGGACAAAACGATCTCGACAGGATGAAAGCGAAAACCCGTGGTGACATCAATATCGAGATCCGTGTGGTGGACTTTATGTAGGCGCCATAAAACCGGGACATGATGAAACATGACGTGCTGCCAGTAGATCAGCATATCGAGCAAGATAATCGTTAGCAGCACTGCAAACCAATCGGTCAGTGACAGCCAATTCATCAAACCCCACTGCCGTTCATTGATTGCAATGGCGAAGCCGACCGCTGCCGTGGGAAACAGCACACGTACGATGAGCGTATCAAGTGCGGCAATGCCAATATTATTAAGCCAGCGTTGCCACCAGTTGCTACGCAGTGTTCGGCGCGGGAAAAGGGCGCTAAGTACGCCTAAACACAGTAGCACGCCGAAAAACAAGCTGAGCCGAAAGCCGCCTTCATTGCTAATGATGTCCATAACTCTTATGCTACCATGAGTATGCTTAAGGTTCTTATGTTGGCGCCGATGTAATGATTAACTGTCAGGTAGCACGTGAAACATCGGCGCGGATAAACGAAGTGCTTGGAATTAGTGAAAACGCCCATACATTACATACTGGTTAGTCGTGGCAGTTTGCAGCCTCATCTTTAATTACCGTTTCCCTAACGATTACGTTAACATTGGGGGGCGAGCACCACAATTCCCTGATGCTGAATAGGAGATAACGAGTGAGTGGTAATATTGTTCATGTATCTGATGCGTCGTTTGACGAAGAAGTGCTGAATTCGGATACGCCGGCACTGGTAGATTTTTGGGCTGATTGGTGTGGTCCCTGTAAAATGATTGCCCCCATCCTTGAAGAAATCGCTAATGAATATGGCAACAAGGTCAAGATCGCCAAATTTAATATTGATGAAAATCCAGCGACGCCTCCGCGTTATGGCATTCGTGGCATTCCAACACTAATGTTATTTAAAGGCGGTA
>CAYURS010000239.1:0-1960 GCA_964447165.1 uncultured Thiotrichales bacterium | reverse complement strand
ACCGCAGTTTTCGTTTTGCTAACCCTTTGGTTGAGTTGCAGTCGCAGACTGTTGCAATAGATACATTGCTTGGGCAGCGCTGTGCCAAGGGTTATCTGGTATTTTCCGATGACAGTGAGTTTCCATGGGGTAAACCAGAAAATGTTTATTTGCCTAAAGAGCTGGTCGAGGTCTTTGCCCCCCCAAATCGGTATCAAATACAAGAGGTGGTAAAGCAGGCTTGGTCTAAATTACAGCAGCTTGGTATTGCTGGTAAGCCAACATCTTCTCACTACAGAAGCTATGTAATTTCCGCGATATTGATAGCGGCCGCTTGCTCTTTGTTTGGCTGGGCATGGTATGAGCAAGCACCTGCATTGATACAGCTGCTTGCGGTAGTGGTGTCCTAAACCACTGTTCTGTTGAGGGTCGGTCTAGTTAAACCAATGAAATGAGCAGCAAGACAAATAAAACCACTATACTTATTGGCAGCAGCACGCCGAGCCAGTCTTTATGTTCAGCTTCACTGCTTTGTTGAAAGGTTGCTTTGAGACCGGGTTTGAATATAAAAATTATTAATAGTGCGGCGGCGCCAAAGAGTAATATTTGCCAGATGTTTGTGCCAGAACCTTCAATCATGAACATTCCCTCAAATAATAAAGCTGTAAGTGATAAAATCTTGAATATTGTATGCCAATATATCGGTAGCAAGGCATAATATTAGCCAAATAACATGAAAACACAACGCTTGGTGTGTGCCAGGGCTTTGAGACTACAGAATTAAAAAACGATGATGTGTTTAAGGGAAAATTAAAATGACACCAACAAACACATCCTTGTCCCAATTTTTTTATGTAACATTAATGCTGTTAAGTCTTGCGCTGCCATTTACATTGTATGCAGATGAGACAGCAGAGTTACCAGAATTTGATGATGCTGAATTCGCTGATGACGATTTTTCTGATGAAGCCGTGCTGGCAGAAGAGGTAGAGTTCTATATTGAAGAACTAACAGTCTGGGATCCGCTCGAACCGGTCAATCGCGGAATTTTCTGGTTTAATGATAAAGCCTATCGTTATGTGATTAAGCCCGTTGCCAAAGGGCTGCGTGTTGTACCGAAACCGGTTAGAAAATCGGGTTCAAACTTCTTTTCAAATCTACTAACACCGATACGCGTTGTTAATGCCTTATTACAGCTCAAACTTAAAGAAGCGGGCACCGAGCTGGCGCGCTTTGGTATCAATACGACTATTGGTATTGTTGGTTTGTTTGACCCTGCGGATAAGCATTTCAATATCAAGAAACACTCAGAAGACTTTGGCCAGACTCTGGGCGCTTATGGTGTTGGTCATGGGCTGTATATTGTTATTCCGCTATTAGGTCCTAGCAGTGTCAGAGATGGCATTGGGCTATTAGGTGATGCAACTGTTGATCCTGTCTATCGCATTTTTAACAACCAGGATGCCTTGGCAGTTAAAGTATTTGATGGCGTGAATAACTTGTCTCTGGATAATGATACCTATGAAACCTTAACTGACGACTCTATTGATCCCTACGCGACGATTCGGGATGCCTATTTACAGTCACGTAAAAACAGTGTTGCTGAGTAAATTTTTTGTAGTATGAGTGGGTTTCTTGATTGGCAAGGCCAATGCCCGTATTGCGCTGAAACCATTACGCTGTATATCGACCCCGCAAACAACGCAAGCCAATATATCGAAGACTGTACGGTATGTTGTCGCCCAATCAGCATCTACGTTGTGTTGGATAATGATAAGGCAGATTATCATATAGACAGCGTACAGTTGCGCGCAGAAAACGAATAACGTTGGGCTACGGTATGCTAAATTGTTAAAACACGTTATGCTGCGCCGCCATGTCTGATTCTGATAATTCTTCCGATTTTCACTTTATTGACGATAGCGATGCGCTGAACGATTTGTGCCAGCAGCTACGTAACGATAGCTGGCTCGCGGTTGAT
>CAYURS010000238.1:0-1961 GCA_964447165.1 uncultured Thiotrichales bacterium | reverse complement strand
ACAGCGATTAGACAGCTCTACCAATCAAGCCAGCCCTTCATGGCAAGAAGCCGATACTCGCTATAATAATTTAGTAGAAAAACTAAATGGATTTTTAGCGCCTCAGAAATCGACTGCCAGCACATCCGCTGTGGCAGACCCTGTCACGACACAACAAAACACAGCGCCGAAAACTAGCAATAGCAACGCGCAAATGATTTCGCAGCAGCGTGTACGTATTAAAAAAATAAATCGAGATATTATTAGTGCAATAGATACAATTAACAAGAATGGGCCTAAACCATTTCAAGATGCAGAGCACGCATCGAAGTGGCAGAAGAAAGTTGATCAGTTTACGCAGTCACTTGGCAAGTACAAAGATTTTTCTGCTGACAATGAGGTCATTGCGGCAAACCAGTCATTGCAAGAAATGGAAAATATGATGGCTTTTGGTCGCGGTCATGCGGCTAAAGAAATTGCAGCGCTCGGCAATGTTCAGCAACGTTTACATGCGATTGACGCCGCTATGCGTAGTATGAGCATTCCAGCTGAGCCTCAGCAACCTTTTGAACAGGGAGACCTATCTCAATGGCTGACAAATCTATCTAAGCTGCGTCAGTACGCGTTAACGACACATGCCCCCTTGTCAGAAATTAAAAACCGAGCCTATCTGCCTAACACGCGGTTCACTGTTGACCAAGATGGTGTTTACGATATGCAAGATATTAATCGGTTAGAGATAGGTTTAATTAGTACGGTAACAAAGATTGATTCAAATCTGACAACCTTTAGTGTCAATCTTGAAGAAGGTCTAAAACATGTTTCTATGACTATTGATCGGTATAGTGCTTATGATCCGGAAAATATCGATGACCAGAGCCAACATTTTTTATTTAAAGGACGCGCTGTTGAGGCAAGAGCAGAATTTGCGCGAGACCGAAACTATGTTAGTTCAGTAGCAGAGTTTGATAAGTTTCTTAAACGTGAAACCCACAAAGATAAAATTAAATTATTGCAACAACTTGATGCAGCGGCGAAACAATATGAAGCGAATTATAAAACCGCATTAAAGCTTGTCAGAATGCCTAAATCAGTAACAGCTGATGCAGAACTAGTAAAAATTGCCAAGCAAACTTTGACTAATCCTAAATACGAATATGTTGGCGGTATTAAACGGCTTGTTGTGAGCGCTGAAAAAGTGCACCGAGAAAAGCAAACCAGCAATGTCGAATACGATAAAGTTGATATCAGTCTCAGTGGCGATATCAAGTTGTCAGGAACAGAGACCACTTATTTTTATGCTTGGGATGAATTTCAGGTTGCAACCGCAGAGGCAGAGGCTGGCAAGTACTATATTTTTTATACCACACTTAAATATTTCACTAAAGGTAGCAGCACTACACCACTGAATAAATGGATAATTAGCGATCGAATTCATGTCGGTGAGATACCGGAAAAAAACATTGCCTTGGACTGAGTTTGTTAAGAGAAAATGGCAATAGTGTTAATTCAATTGATGGACCAAAATATCTACGGCAATTGGCCTCATGATATGGTGAGGAATGTCGCACCTTGATCCCTGATGCAAGCTTGAAAAACGCGTTGATGGTATGGTAAGCCTGCTTAGGTGATGCAAGCGCAATAAACTAACTTAATTATAATTTAGTTGCAGTCAATGAGAGATTATATTATCTGCCTATTTTATCTGGAGATGATGTAATTTTACATATTGCATTACATATTTTAGTGCCACTGGTGTTGGCCGTCATTTTCTATCCTAAAGCATGGCGTATTAGCTATGTATTAATGCTGGCCGGTATGGCGATTGATGTAGATCATTTGTTGGCTGAGCCTATCTACGATCCGGGGCGTTGTAGTATTGGTTTTCACCCTTTGCATACATTAGTGCCTATGGTGTTCTATGTGACAGCATTAATACCCGCTAAGACACGTGTTGTGGGTGTTGGCTTAAGTGTTCATAT
>CAYURS010000237.1:0-1969 GCA_964447165.1 uncultured Thiotrichales bacterium | reverse complement strand
AATTCACTAATATAAGTTAGGTTTTATTGCGTTAAAGTATTAAATTCCAGATAAGTTCTCTATCGCACTGATTGCAGCCTGTGCAGCGGCATCAATATCGGCTTCTTTGCCTGACAAGGTCAATCGCCCAAATGCCCCTACTGCTCGTGCGTCAATCAACGTTATATTTGCTGCCTTTTCTGCTTCGTTGGCAGCATATACTATATATCCTGCTGGTTCAGTCTCAAGAATAAACATGCTCTGGCCAGGCAAGATCATCGAGCCTCGACGATCTTGTCGGTTAATCAATACAGCATGATCTGGTGTAACAGAGCGCACAATTTCTTTCCAGGCTATGCGGCATTTTTGTCGTTTATGCTCGTCGGTATGTAAACGTGCTAATACCGCTCTGCCAGCTTCGATGACATCACTCTGATCACGATGATGGAATACCATCGAACCAAACGCTCGCTCAACAACCTGTGAACCTAAATGTACGCGTGTGGCTTTTAAGGCAACATCTGTCAATTGATGCACTGACATGCCTGGTTCAACTTCCATCCATAGGCAGGAATCACCCGGCACCGGTAAAAAGCCCTGAGAAACAGTACCCATATAGACCGCTAATTGCGGTTGCAATGAATCTATAAAAACATAAGTACGTAAACTAATCATATTATGATGCTTTGCGCTTATCTCGAGTCGGCTTCGCACATGCCGACAGGTCATTTAATAGTGATTGCATGCGCTCGCTGATAACAGGTTCGCTAGCCATCGCAAACTCTAAAAATGTCTTTGCTATCAATGACGGTTCTTTATTCTTTGGATGAACGATGTACCATTTGCGTTGAATCGGAAACCCTTGCACGTCGAGCATGGCGATTGGGCCGCTAGCGCCTTCAAGCGTTAAGGTATGTAACGAGGAAATCGTCAGGCCTAAGCCACCGATTACCGCATGCTTAATCGCTTCGTTACTACCCAGCTCCATACGCACATCTGGCACAATCCCGTGCTCAGAAAATGCTTTCATTGCTGCATCACGCATACCCGAACCCACTTCACGAAAAATAAACCGCTCTTGCGCCAATCTCTTGATAGAAATGTTCGACTCTTTACATAAGGGATGATCTTTAGGTGCCATGACGATCAATGGGTTTGGTGCGAAGTGATGTGATTCGATGTGCCGCAATAACTTGTTCGGCAATCGACCGAGGATATACAGGTCATCCTCATTTTTTTGGATTCTGTCTATCATTTCGTCACGATTAGGCACTGTTAATGTCACGTCGATATCAGGATATTCGCGACAAAATTCGCCCAAAATCTCAGGCGTAAAATATTTCGCTGTAGTGACAACCGCCAAACGTAACCGGCCTCGCTGTAAACCTTTAAGCCCTGCCAGACGCGTATCCAAGTCAGACAAACAATCAAATATTTTTCTGATTGCTTGATATAAATCATTGCCAGCATCGGTGGGTTTAATCAAACGACGCGATTGATCAAGTAAGGGTGCACCTATAACATTGGTCAATTTCTTAATTTGCGATGACACCGTTGGCTGCGTTAAAAATAGCTCTTCAGCCGCACGGGTAAAACTACCCAGACGAACAATTGCTTCAAAAATCTGCATTTGCCGGAATGTCGTATGACGAATAAGGTAGTCTGGCAGACCTCCTTTTAACCGTAGATTATTATTGTCTGCCATAATAATAGTTCTTATATACGCTGGTTAAATATGCAACAACTTAACGTATCCTTTTATCAAATTTCTCAGGAGAGAGCACACTAACATCGATTATGAATACAGTGAGATGATGGCCTTTTTTTATTTTTCTTTGCAAACTATCCAGCATAGCGTCTAAACGATCTGGCGGCATAATCACTTTGATCATAATATTCGCATCAAAACCTGTCATGCCAGAACTCAAGCCCGACGAACCTTCACCCTGCGCACGCAATATAGTGTAGCCGCTGGCACCATACTTTTTAA
>CAYURS010000236.1:0-1970 GCA_964447165.1 uncultured Thiotrichales bacterium | reverse complement strand
TTTAATACAGTGAACAACGACAGGCATAACCGATTAGAGGTTATGCCTTTTTTTTGACCTATTATTTCCCCCCCTCGTTAATAGAGCCAATTAAGCATCACCAACATCACCACGATAAAAAGAACACTCATCACCGCCCCTGCCCCCAGAAAATCCTTTACGCGATAACCACCTGGCCCCATGACCAAAGCATTCACTTGATGAGTGGGTATCAAAAAGGCATTGGAGGTTGCCAGTGCTACAGTCAACGCAAATATGCGCGGATCATTACCGCTAGTGATCGCAATACTAATCGCCAGAGGTACTAACAAAACGGTCGCCCCCACATTGGACATAACCAGCGAAAACCCTGTCGCCAAGATGGCTATCGCTGCTTGCAATACCCAACCAGGGACATCACCCAATAGGATGAGAAATTCGCTGGCAATCCATGCTGCTGTACCACTGTTCTGAACGGCTGCTCCCAATGGCAATAATCCCGCCAGCAAAAAGATCGTTTTCCAGCTCACTGCTTTGTAAGCTTCATCCATGGAGATAACGCCAAAGAGAATCATACCCACCGCACCGACCATCAATGCAATGGCAAGCTTTAAATCAGTGAATAGCACGAGACTCATGGCAATAGCAAAGAACGCTAAAGCCGGTAAGATTTTATGGCTACGAATATTTTGTTGTGGATAGCCTGTGGTGACGATCACCATGTCGGGATTTTTTTCAAGCTTGGGTAATGCTGACCAGCGACTGTAGCTCACCAAGGTATCACCCGCTTGTAGTTTGACATCGCGCAACTCTTTATGAAGCGTCTCATTGCCACGGTGTATCGCCAGAACCGAAAGACCATACGTGCTACGCATCTGAATATCACCCAGCACCTTGCCAGTTAATGATGAGTCAGCGGGTATGACCAGCTCCGATATTCCTGCTTTTTCTATAGCGAGTACATCTTTGAAGGCCGAAAGCTTTTTGCGTACAGCTAGTCCTACCTTATCAGCAAAATTTTGAATACCTGCTTCTGTCCCCATGACCGCCAGTTCCATATCAGGTTCAAGCACTAAATCATGTTCGGGCGATACACAGAGGTCATTGCCCAGCCTAGTTACGATAATTCTCACGCCGCAACCCCGCTCTATCTGAGCAATATTTTTGCCTACCAAGGGAGTTATACGCCCCGTCACCAATTCACGAATCACATAATCAAGTTGATAGACACGCGAGAAATAGGAAGCAGTGCTTTCTGGTAATTTTCCATGCGTTTGCCTGTCAGGGAGAAAAAACTTACCCGCGATAGCAAAAAAAATAATGCCGGTTGACAGCAGCGCCAAGCCAACTGGAGTCACATCAAACATCCCAAAAGGTTCGAGATCGGCGGGCAATAAATCATTAACCATGATCAACGGGCTGGAAGCTACTAATGTTAACGTGCCACCTAAAATGGCGCTAAAAGCCATCGGCATCAAGAGAAATGAAGCCGGAATATTCGTGGTTGTGGATACTCGTGAGACCACCGGAACAAACAGAGCGGCTGCGCCAACATTCTGCATAAACCCAGAAAGTATGCCGACCGCTGCGGATATAGTCGCGGTAATACGCCGTTCAGTTCGACCACCAACGCGGAGGATAAATGCAGCGACTGAATGCATCACTCCGGTTCGGTCTAGACCTGCACCTATAATCATCACGGCAATGATGGACATGACGGCGTTACTTGAGAAACCAGAGAATAGTGTGTTGGGGTCAGCGATAGATTCTAGCCCCGGAACCAAAGACGTTAGCCCTAGCAGAACCAGAATACCAAGCGCGACGACATCCACCCTGACGATTTCGAAAACAAATAGAAATACGGTTAAGGCGAGGATGAAAAGGACAACAATAATCTCAGTATTAAGGGCTATATTATTCATAGGTTATTTAGTTTAAGATGAAATATTAAGTGTAGAATTAGCTTATAGTGTATCAGTGTCACTTATGAA
>CAYURS010000235.1:0-2013 GCA_964447165.1 uncultured Thiotrichales bacterium | reverse complement strand
CTAGGGGGTGTTTAGACGCAGACACAAAACCCCATTTAAACGACCAAACATGGCCATTTGGGGTAATTTTAACCGTTTATCGCTGAATCTCAGCCACTCGTCCAGAATCACTAAACCTATCCTGCTGCCCGCCGATGACAGCAACATGGACAAAAAACACAAAATATTAGGTCAGCACGGTTTTACACTGGTCGAGTTGATGATCACACTGGTGATCGCTGCGATATTACTGACCATCGCAGTACCCAGCTTCACCAGTATCATTCAAAACAATCGTGCTGCCGCGCAAGCCAATGAGTTCCTAACGGCTCTGGCCGTCGCCCGCAGTGAAGCCATCAAACGGGGACGCACCGTCACCATTACTGCCGACACGGCGACAGAGTGGGCAGACGGTTGGACCACCACTAGCGCTGATGGCACAACGCTTTATGTCAACGCTGGCTTCGATAGTGGTGGCTCACTGACCAACACTGGCAATGTGGCCACGGTTGCCTTTACCTCGCGTGGCTTCTTAACGGGCGGCCTAGCGATCATATTTAGCTCAACCATACCCGATTGCACGGGAGATCAATTACGCACCATTACCATTGACCCAAGTGGCCGTTCCTCAGTGGTCACAGTTGCGTGCAGTTAAATTCAATAAGCTTAGGAATCAACCTGTTATGAATCACCGCAATATCGAAAATGGATTTACTCTCATAGAAGTGCTGGTCACGCTGCTAATACTTTCGATTGGTCTGTTAGGCCTGGCGGGTCTGCAAGGCCAAAGCCTGTTGACCAATAACCAGGCTTATGTCCGCTCTACAGCGACTGCCCTGTCCAATGACATCATCCATCGCATGCGCACTAGCAGAGCAAGCGCAATCATCGGTGATTACGATCAAAGCATTGCCGGAGAATTTTCTATTCTGGAAACCGATTGCGAAGATGCGACTGGCTGCACCGACGCTCAAATGGCTGGGACCGATTTATTCAGGTGGGATGCCGCCTTGCTTGCTGGCCTTGAAAATGGCGCAGGCGTTGTCTGCATTGACTCAACACCCAATGATCCCGCTGCAACACCCATAAACCCACTCTGTGATGGTACCGGCCCGGTCTACGCCATCAAAATATTTTGGGGGCCAACCGCAGCAGCGCCAGAATCTTCATTCATTAGCAGCCATCAGCCGTAATCAGGACACGACCTATGATCTTTAGCACAGTAATACGACAACGCGGCTTATCACTGATTGAGCTGATGATAGCAATAACCATCAGCATCACTCTGTTGGCAGGTGTGATACAGATCTTTAGTAACAGCAAATCGACCTATCGCACACAAGAAGCGCTGTCACGTGTTTCTGAAAACGTCAGGTTTGCGCTAGAAATTGTATCGCAAGATATCAGTATCGCTAACTTCTGGGGCTGCAACACCGGCACCGACAGAGATGGCCAAGGCACTATTACCAATATACTTGACCCTGGTGCTGGCGCGAATTTTATCGCCTTTGCGCTCAATCCTGATGCAGACGGTAGAGGTACCGGCAATGGACTATTTGGTACTGATGGTGGCATTGGCGGCACCGACACCATCACAGTGCGTGGATTAGTTGGCTTCCCTATTGTTGTAGACAGTATGGCAGTAGCAATCTCTCCCGTCACACTGGCTGCAGTGAACACCACTCTCGCCGCCGATGCTATTATTGCCTTGACCGACTGCAATAGCACCGATATTTTCAAAATCACTTCTATTGATGTCGACAACCTCACACTACGTCATGCTGCAGCTACCGGAGCAGCGCCGCAAAATGTCGTTGCCTACGTATCTAAAGACACCTATGGCCAAAATAGTGCGCTATACCGTGCCGACCAAGTTACTTATAACTTACAAAATGGTGCAAATGGCCGCTCTGCTTTATTTCGCAACCGCAATAATAACCCCGTTGAACTTATTAGCGATGTCGATGATCTTCAAATTGAATACGGTTTAGATACCGACGGCGACCTTGATGTAGACAGCTGGATTGACGCCGC
>CAYURS010000234.1:0-2015 GCA_964447165.1 uncultured Thiotrichales bacterium | reverse complement strand
GAAAACCAATCAACAGTGATTGTTTCTTGGTGACATAACGTACACCGAGTCTTGCTTTGCGCCGATAGCCCCAAAGATCACCCGTCATGGCAGGTAAAACTTCCTGTGGTTCGGTTTTGCCTATGCGTTTTAGCGCCTCAAGTAAACCGCGTTGCTTGAGTGCAATTTGTGATTCGCTATTAAGATGCTGAAGACTGCAACCACCACACATTTTGGCAGCAGCGCAGCGCGGCTCAACCCTATCATTAGACGCATTTTTAATGCTAATTAATTCAGCGACGGCCCAGCGACGACGACGTTTTTTTAAATTAAACGTGACTTCTTCGCCCGGTAGCGCACCATGAATAAACACGGCCTTACCATCAACACGCACGACCCCCCTACCATCGTGGCTAAGGTCTTCAACTATTGCGGTATGTTCGCTAATAAGTTGTTTTTTTTCTCTAGACATAGTTTGGGAGCCTCTGATCAATTCATGGAACACGATCTTGCACCTGAAATCTTCCATCTCTTCGCCGACAACCTTGCCAATAGCCCCACTATTGGCTGCGATTGGCGTCTCGATCTGAAAAATTTCAGGCACAATCTCGCTGTCCCAGAATTAATCAGAGGTTCCCTTGAATTAATTTTTCCAGGCACTTAGAAAGTGATCAAAGTGTTCATGTTTTTCTTCTGCTAATACATTCCTAAGTATTTGACACTCATTAATATATTCGGCTTCAAGTAACTGTCCGCGAATCATCTGATAACGTAGATAAATTAAATACGTGTTAAGCACATCAAGCTCGCAATAGTGACGAATACCCTTAATATCACCGGCTTGATAGGCATCCCACACCTTGGCGCCACTCATACCCATTTTGCCAGGAAAACCAAGCAGGGCTGCCATTTCATCCAGTGGTGCATTGGCGCGCGGGCTAAAGCCAGCTAACACATCCATTAAATCGGTATGACGTTGATGGTAACGACTCAGGTAATTGTTCCATTTAAAATCCCTGTCATCATCACCACTGTCCCAATAACGTGGTGCAACGACCCCATTAACTAACATGCGGTAGTGTAAAACGGGCAGATCAAAACCACTGCCATTCCATGACACCAAGGTTGGCGTATATTTATTTATACCCTCAAAAAAACGTTGGATAAGCTCTTTCTCTGATGAACCCTCATCACCAAGTGACCATACTTTAAGCCGGTCAGAAGAGCCACGAAACACAACGGATATAGCGACAATACGATGTAGATGATGGCGTAAAAATTCGGTATTAGCCTGCTGACGACGGTGATAAAACAACACATCAGCTACGCCCTTATCATCTAGCCCCTCAAGGTCATGAATACGTCGCGCACCCTCGACATCGGGCACGGTTTCTATATCAAACACAAATACGTTCATTATTTAGCAACCTCTGATGTGTCTGGGGCAACGGGATTGCCGATTGAAATATTCCAAATTAAGGCGCGAATCGTAGCCAATAGTGGAGCTATTGACAAGATTCGCAACGAAAAGCTGGGATATTTCAGTCGGCAAGATTGTGTTCCATGAATTGATCAGAGGTTCCTTCACTCAGCTGGAAAAATACCAGTTGAGAGATAGCGATCACCACGATCACAAACAATACTGACAATTGTTGCGTTTTCCACTTCTTGTGATAGGCGCAAAGCAGCACATAAAGCGCCTCCGGATGACATGCCAGCGAATACCCCTTCTTCACGCGCCATCGCAAGCATGGTCTCAGTAGCCTCTTGTTCATTAACCTCAATAATACGATCAACACGCGTCTCATCATAAATTTTAGGTAGATATTCTTTTGGCCAGCGACGAATCCCAGGGATGGCAGATCCTTCTGTGGGGTGCACGCCAACAATTTGAATAGCTGAATTTTTTTCTTTCAGGTAACGGGAGCTACCCATAATGGTTCCGGTGGTTCCCATCGATGAAACAAAATGAGTGATCGTACCTTGGCTATCACGCCAAATCTCTTTTGCTGTGCCTTCATAATGCGCCAATGGAT
>CAYURS010000233.1:0-2017 GCA_964447165.1 uncultured Thiotrichales bacterium | reverse complement strand
CCGCTGCTGCACTCACAATCCAACGTGCCTTCATACCGATCTCCTCTGTTGATTGTCCTAAAGTATCTCAAGGACACTAAACCAAGTATGGTTGCGGCAAATATTAGGCTTTTATCACTGAATCCATCCTGAATCACCTGAATATCCCCAAATATTTATAAATATCAAGGATTTCTCGCCCTGACACCACCTGCTAAGATACAATAACGGCTCGAACAACACACCTAACAATAAGCCTGAAAACACCCTATGAGCACTCTAAGTTACCGTGATGCCGGCGTCGATATCAAAGCTGGCAACTCGCTAGTTGAGCGTATTAAACCCCATGCCAAGGCTACTTTTCGACCCGAGGTGTTAACGGGGCTGGGTGGTTTTGGCGCGCTATTCGAGCTACCCGTCAACCGTTACCGCAAACCAGTACTGGTTGCCGGCACCGATGGCGTAGGCACTAAGCTTAAACTCGCCATTGAAAGCCAGCGCTATGATGGCGTCGGTATTGATTTAGTCGCCATGTGCGTTAACGATTTAATCGTTCAAGGTGCTGAGCCCCTATTTTTCCTCGATTATTACGCCACTGGCAAACTCAATGTCGATATTGCCAGCGCTGTTATCGCTGGTATCGCCGAAGGTTGCAAACTCTCTGGCGCTGCACTAATCGGTGGCGAAACAGCCGAGATGCCCGGCATGTACGCCAAAGGTGATTTTGATCTGGCTGGCTTTTGTGTTGGCATCGTCGAACGTGATGAGATTATTGATGGCTCCAGTTGCGCCAAGGGTGACACATTAATCGGCATAGCCTCCAGCGGCCCGCATTCAAATGGCTACTCGCTGATTCGCAAAGTACTCGAAATATCAGGGCAATCATTAACTAGCCCATTTGAAAAGGACACGCTCGGCGATGCTTTAATGGCGCCAACCAAGATTTACGTCAAAACGATACTTGAATTACTAAAATTGCATCCAGTGAAAGCCATTTCACATATTACCGGTGGTGGCTTGACTGAAAACCTACCGCGCGTATTACCTAATAATCTAACCGCTGAAATTGATCTTAATGCCTGGACAAAACCTGAGATATTCAATTGGCTATCGCAACAGGGCAATATCAGCAACGAGGAGTTGTTGCGCACGTTTAACTGCGGTATTGGTATGGTGCTTTGCGTAAACGCCAACGATGAAGCTGCTGTACTAAAAAGCCTAAACCAATTAGGCGAACAAGCCTGGAACATTGGCCACCTTATTGAACGCGTCAACCAACAAGGCGTTGTCTACGCGAATAGCTGATGGTGTCAGAAAACCGCTTACGCATCGTCGTACTCATCTCCGGCAATGGTAGTAACTTACAAGCCATCATTGATGCCAACCAAGCTGGTCTGCCCATCGAGATTTGTGCGGTTATCAGTAATCGTCCCAAAGCCTATGGTCTGCACCGAGCAGCTAGCGCAGGGATTGCGCATCATGCCATCGACCATACGCAATACGCTGACCGCAAGTCCTTTGATGCAGCGCTTAAAATCACCATCGACCAATACAAACCTGATTTTGTCCTGCTTGCAGGCTTCATGCGCGTCTTAACTGACACGTTTGTCCGCAGCTATCGAGGCCGCATGCTAAACATCCACCCGTCTTTACTGCCGAAATACCGTGGCCTCAATACCCACGCCAAGGCTATCGCTGCCGGTGACACACATCATGGCGCCAGCGTTCATTTTGTTACCGAAACGTTAGACAGCGGGCCGGTTGTCGTTCAGGCGCGACTACCTATACTGCTTAACGACACGGTAGAAAGCCTGTCACAACGCGTTCAACAGGAAGAATACGAGATCTACATTGAGGTATTACGTTGGCTTTGCCAGCAACGCCTGGTTTGGCAAGATGACAAACTCATACTCGACGACAAACCATTACTGCAACCTGTTGTTATAGACAGAGGGTAAGTGAATGAAACAAAAATTGTTCAAGACCTTTCTTTTCAGCTTACTGATGTTCGCAGTCAGCTCAGGCGCAATAGCGCAAT
>CAYURS010000232.1:0-2044 GCA_964447165.1 uncultured Thiotrichales bacterium | reverse complement strand
CTGAAGGCACCGAAAACCCGGGTTTGGCGACAGGTGAGATTGAAGTGCTTAATCAGCACGTCACGATTTTAGCCAGTTCCGATGTGCCAGCGATACCCGTCGATGACGAAACCGAAGTGAGTGAAGATAATCGTCTGCGTTATCGCTATCTCGATTTGCGTCGCTCAATGATGCAAAATCGTTTGCGCAAACGCTCAGAGCTGACAAATAGCTTGCGTAATTGGTTGGCTGATGAGGGGTTTTTAGAAATCGAAACGCCGATTTTGACTAAATCGACACCTGAAGGTGCGCGTGATTACCTGGTGCCAAGCCGTACTCATCAAGGCGAGTTTTTTGCGTTGCCGCAATCACCACAGTTGTTTAAACAACTGCTGATGATGTCAGGCATGGATCGTTATTACCAAGTTGCACGTTGTTTTCGCGACGAAGACCTGCGTGCTGACCGGCAACCTGAGTTTACTCAGCTCGATATCGAATTATCCTTTACTGATGAAGGCACCATCATGACCATGATGGAAGAAATGATCCGTCAGGCTTTTGCTAAAGTTATGGATATTCAATTGCCAAACCCCTTTCCACGCATGCCGTATGACGAAGCCATGCTACGTTTTGGTAGTGATCGCCCTGATTTACGTGTGTCGCTTGAACTCATCGAAGTGAGTGATTTAATGCGCGATGTTGAGTTCAAAGTCTTTTCCGGGCCAGCGAAAAACCCCAATGGTCGTGTCGCTGCGCTGCGCGTACCGCAAGGCGGCAAACTCAGCCGTAAAGACATTGATGGCTATACCAAGTATGTGGGTCAGTACGGTGCCAAAGGTTTGGCCTATATTAAGGTCAATGAGATTGCCAAAGGTGTCGAAGGTCTGCAATCACCGATTCTGAAATTCTTGCCTGACGATGTTGTGATGAAAATCATGTCAGTAACCAAGGCGGCCGATGGTGACATTGTCTTTTTCGGTGCCGACAAAGCCAAAGTGGTTAATGAAGCCTTGGGTGCATTACGCGTTAAAGTTGGTCATGACCTTGGTTTGGTAGAAGAGGGCTGGCAGCCATTATGGGTCACCGAATTTCCTATGTTTGAAGCCGATGATGCAGGCGGTTGGCATGCACTGCACCACCCGTTTACCGCGCCATCAGTCGATAGTATCGACCAACTCAAAGCCGACCCCGGCGCTGCCAAATCTCGTGCCTATGATATGGTTCTCAATGGTACGGAGCTCGGTGGCGGCTCGATTCGTATTCACGACACCGCGATGCAATCAGCCGTGTTGGAATTACTCGGTGTCGGTGAAGCAGAAGCCAAAGAGAAATTTGGCTTCCTGCTCGATGCCTTGCGCTACGGTTGTCCGCCACACGGTGGACTGGCCTTTGGCCTGGATCGTCTTGCCATGCTAATGCTGGGCGCCAATTCAATACGCGATGTGATCGCCTTTCCGAAAACCCAAAGTGCCAGTTGTTTGTTAACGGATGCGCCGAGTTTGGTGGCGCCTGAACAGCTGCGAGAACTAGGTGTAAAATTGGCGAAAAAACCAGGTGTTGAAGATAAAGTAGCCAGCTAGTCTTTATTATCAGATACAATTGATTTTGCATTAAGTTAACGTTAAGCATTTGTTTTATATAATATTTTCTTTGTCTTCAGCAAGTGGAGACCGACCTATGGAGATTAAGAGGTGTCACGATGACAGCAGCCCTAGGGTCTATTGACGTTTCATTTTCATCACTGTTGTGCCTTCAATACCGCCAATCGAGGCGCGAGGAGAGAGGTTTGGTAGCCCCAAATGAACGACGAGCAACACTGAGTGGCGGTATTGAAGGCGCAACCCGTAGGGCTGGGCCGCTTTTTGCGCCCTACTGCGTTGTCAGTTGCCTGTGTAGAATAACTACACAGCACGCCCTCTGCCTTGCAGGGCAAAAAAAGCGGCTCCAGCAGTGATGAAAATGAAACGTCAACAGACCCTGGCCGTACAGCAATTTAGCGAGTTAGACGTCGCGACGTGCGATGAACGTATTCGCGTAGCAAAGGCCAAGTTGGGTGATAAGTTGG
>CAYURS010000231.1:0-2061 GCA_964447165.1 uncultured Thiotrichales bacterium | reverse complement strand
ACAACCCAAAACAACGTCTATGGAAGTTTTTGGAAGCAAAGCATCAGCACGATGCCGGCATTGTTTATTGCCTGTCGCGTAAAAAAGTAGAGGCCATTGCACAGTGGTTATCAGATCAGGGTAGGGTGGCCTTACCCTACCATGCGGGTTTGCCTCATGATGTAAAAAAGAAAAATCAACAGCGTTTCTTGCGTGAAGACGGTGTAATCATTGTTGCTACCATTGCTTTTGGTATGGGTATTGATAAACCCGATGTACGTTTTGTCGCGCACCTAACGCTACCTAAAAGTATAGAAGCCTATTATCAAGAGACGGGCCGTGCCGGTCGTGATGGTACGCCTGCCAATGCATGGATGGCTTATGGCTTGCAAGATGTCATTACGCTAAGGCAATTTACCCAGGATTCAAAGGCTAACGAAGCACAAAAACGTGTCGAACACCATAAACTTGAAGCCATGCTGGGCTTGTGTGAGCTAACCAGTTGCCGTCGTCATACCTTGCTGGCCTATTTCGATGAGCAATCATCCCCACATTGTGGTGCCTGTGATAACTGTCAAAATCCACCTGAAAAATGGGACGGTACGCAAGCAGCGAAAAAGGCACTGTCCTCTATTTATCGAACAGATCAACGTTTTGGTGTCAATTACATTATTGATATTTTACTGGCAAAGAGTGATGAAAGAATTCAACGCAATGGCCATGATCAGGTTAGTACCTTTGGTATTGGCAAAGAGTTTTCAGCCGTAGAGTGGCGTAGTATTTTCAGGCAACTAATCGCCCTAGGCCATATTAGTATTGATATGGAACGTCATGGTGCCTTACGACTGACAGAAAAATGCCGACCCGTATTACGTGGTGAGCAACAATTGAGTTTAAGAAAACAAACGATCGAGACCAAAACGAGCAAGGTAACAAAACAAAAGGGCGCTATTCGACCTCAAGACGAGGTCTTGTGGCAAGCCTTGCGTGCATTACGCAGCTCATTGGCAAAAGAATTCAGTGTGCCACCCTATGTCATATTTCATGACACTACCTTGCAGGACATGTTAAAGCAACGGCCGACAAACGTAAGCGCAATGCTGGAAATTTCAGGTGTGGGTGAACAGAAATGCCAACGTTATGGACAATATTTTTTAAGTGAAATAGCCAAATATCCCTTATCCGATTTACTTGACAATAATCTTAGTGAAACTATTAATGAAACTTTGCTGCTCTATCAACAAGGCAACACTATTGAGCAAATTTCTCAGAAACGAGATCTAAAAACAAGCACTATTTATACACACTTGGCTGATGCCATTGAGTTTGGTTTGCTCAATGTTCGCGATGTGGTTGATATTGCAGATGACGAATATAATAAAATTGTTTATGCCATCGAGTCACTAACAGAGGAAGATAAAGGTCTACTCAAACCCGTTTACGAATTATTAGATCAAGAATATAACTACGGTATACTTAGGTGTGTGCAAGCAGCTATCTGAATCTGTGGCAGAATCGTACTACCGAGGTAGATTTTGCATTCTTTCAATTTACTAAATACCGCTTAAATATTATGCCCAATAGCCTTGAAAAGGCGATAGCCTCACTTAAGCAACAGATTTTGTTGAGTGCTCTTTAGTCAGATATGGTTTAATTGTCACCCATGGCATTACCATTAGCACTCTACGTCGGGCTGCGCTATATACGCGCCAAGCGTCGCAACCATTTTATTTCGTTTATTTCTTTGATTTCGGTCTTGGGTATCGCCTTAGGCGTTACTGTTTTGATTACCGTTTTATCAGTAATGAATGGTTTTCAAAAAGAAATACGTGACCGTATTCTCGGTGCCACAGCCCATGCCACCATCAGTGGCATTAATGGCCGTTTGACTGATTGGCAAGGCTTAGTTGATCAATCGCTCACATTTGACCGCGTTAAAGGGGCTGCACCGTATGTCCGCGGTGAAGGTATGATCAGCTCCGGTGGCAAAGTCAATGGCACACTAGTACGTGGCATATCACCCAAGCATGAGACCGCCGTGTCTGATATAGGGGATCACATGCTAGAAGGGCATTTTGATGA
>CAYURS010000230.1:0-2067 GCA_964447165.1 uncultured Thiotrichales bacterium | reverse complement strand
TGTATATAGCAAATATAGGAGGTGTCTTATGTCAACGGGATCTGTATTTGAAAACAATAGGACGCAGGCGGTTAGGTTGCCTGCGGATAGTCGCTTTCCTGACGGTGTTAAACGCGTCAATGTTCGTGTAGTGGGTGCAGATAGGGTGCTCTCGCCCATTGAAAAGACATGGGATAGTTTTTTCTTGTCTGAACAAAAAGTCTCTGATGATTTTATGTCCGAACGTGCCAGCCAGGAACAACCTGAGCGAGAAGATTTCTAATGCTCAAGTTTATGCTTGATACGAACATTGTTATTTATGTTATTAAGCGTAAACCCATCGCGGCTTTGGAATTATTTAATCGTCATGTAGGGCAAATGTGTATTAGTTCGATTACCTTGGCTGAACTACTTCATGGTGCTGAAAAAAGCGCTCAAAAAGAAGATAATTTACGTCAGGTTGAAGATTTTGTGTCTCGATTAGAGGTGTTGCAATACGGTACTAAAGCGGCTGCGCATTATGGTGATATACGTGCCGATTTGGAACGCCAGGGAATGATGATTGGCGTCAACGATTTGCACATTTCTGGCCATGCCAGGAGTGAAGGGTTGATACTGGTCACCAATAATCTTCGTGAATTCGAGCGTGTTAGTGCCTTGCGTTTAGATAATTGGGTTAATTAAGGGGGTTGAAGCTTGAATTTGCCCCAGTTTAATGGATTAGGAGTAATCAGGGTCACCCCTGTTGACTGATGCCGATTGCCTAGGCCTGTGTCGCTATTTCTTGTGCTGATTGATTCATCAGGCTGTGCAAAAAATGCAGTAATTTTTGGCTGTCGTCAAAGTTGCTCACCAGACCAAGTGAGGCGCGTACGGCACCTGTTGCCTTGCCTTCAGAGGTAATACATTGCTGGAAGTTGACCAGATTAAATGACTGGCTCTCAAAACGCTCCCTGCACGAATTAATGGTTTCAGCAGTATGGCTCAGGCTGCTTTCTCCTGCGCCAGGGTTACAAAAACAGCCAGAACGAATCGCAATGTCGTGGTGGTTTGCCAATTTCTCAATGTCGTCGTAATGAATGTAATGCCCGTTGGCATCAAGACAATTAAAGGCAATGGTGGCACCGCGGTCGCGGGTGGTTTTAGGGCCATAGAGTTCGATAGCAGGTTGGCCATTGTCATGTTTTAGCGCTTGCATGCCGGTTAGCAAATGATCGGTCAGTGCCATAACGCGTTGGTGCACGGTATCGACATTGACCTCTTGCATAAACTTAAGGCCAGCACTGACTGCGGGCAGATTTAAATAGTTAACAGTGCCTTCTTCAAACGCCGCCTCGCCGTCGGCCAGGGTATAAAAGTCGGCAATGGCGGAGACGATTTTGACTGTGCCACCGGCAAACCATGGGCGTCTTAATTTGGTTAGTGCGTCACGTCGCGCAATCAACGCCCCGACACCCGTTGGATAACCAAACATTTTATAAAACGAGATGCTGACAAAATCGGGTGTAATTTGGCTTAGGTCTAACCTGTTATTGGGCACAAAGGCCGCGGCATCGAGCAATACGTCGTAGCCTGATTGTTTGGCTTGCGCTATCCACGATAAAGGGTGTTGTACGCCGGAAAAATTGGATTGTGCTGGAAAGGCGAGTAGGCGCGCTGATGTGGCCTCGCTTGAATCAAGATAAGGCTCGATGTTCTCAGCGAGCAGGGTATTAGCTTGACAGTTTATATAGCGAATTGAGGCACCTTTACTGCGGGCAAATTCGCGTATGCCTTGTACCGAGTTGTGATTGTCGGCGGTTAATAACAATTCGCCATGGTTGTCGAACGGATAGCTCTCTGCGATCAATTTAAGCGCGGCGCTGGCGTTTGCGGTGAAAATAACCAAGTAGTCATTGGCATCGGCGCGAAAATACGTCAGTACGTCTTGGCGCGCTTGCTCAAGTTGTGACGATGCCCGCTGAGACGAATTATTGTGTGAATGTGGGTTGCCAAAGACGCCGCTTTTTAACAGTGCTGCATGTTGGTCAATGAGGCTGTCTGGGTAGAGACCACCACCGGTATAGTCGAGATAGACTTCGCCGCTGT
>CAYURS010000229.1:0-2069 GCA_964447165.1 uncultured Thiotrichales bacterium | reverse complement strand
TTGCTCATATGGTGGCTGATATTCTCTGTGGTACTGCGCCTAATGAGTGATAACCGACGAGGTTATTGCTAATATTTAGGCGTTTTATGGGAGATAAGTGTGTTAAGGAGCCTCTGACTTAATTCATGGCACACGATTTTGAGCCTAAAATCTCTCAGCTCTTCGTCGCTAATCTTGTCAATAGCCCCACTATTGACTGCGATTCGTGTCTCGATCTGAAAAATTTCAGGCACAATCTCGCTGTCCCAGAATTAATCAGAGGCTCCTTAAAGCTTGCTTGGCTTGAGCACTATCACTGATTCTGCTATCGTGCGTAGCATAAGTTTACGTATAAATAGCCTAATTTTGTGGAGATAAGCATGGCATCACGTGATGATTTAATATTAGTTGTTTTCTTGGCTGTAGTGATCACAGGTTTGTATTTTCTTGCTGTTAGCCTTAGTTAAGCGTTTGGCTTAAGCCGAAAATCGGATTACGGCTGAACACGGCAAACGTGTTGAGTTAAAAGACAAAAGAACCAGATACGACCAGATACGGTTGCTGTCTGGTTTTTTTTGTCCTGTGATATTAGCCTCATGATACTAGAGAGGGGTGTTAGTCAGGCCAACCCTGCCTAGCGATAGCAATGATGTCTCGGGCGATAAATGCACACATAACTCGACAGCGGTTAGTTGAACGTCTGTCTCAGGGCCAGTTCTGTTCTGGCGAGCAACTCGCTGCTGAGTTGGGTCTCAGTCGCACGGCGGTGTGGAAGCATATGGCATCCTTGCGACGATCTGGGCTTGTTATCGATGCGGTACGTGGCAAAGGATATCGCCTGGCAGTGGATATTGAATTACTCGATCGAGAACGCATCAGCGCTGCTATTGATGCCAAAAGTCGTGCTTTGTTAGACGATGTGTTGTTATTTCCCACACTCGAGTCAACCAACGACTATTTATTGCAACACGCTGCGTCGTCTGTGCGTCAAGTGGTTATTGCAGAGCGGCAAACTGCTGGTCGTGGTCGGCAGGGACGATCATGGTTAGCCCCGTTTGGCAGCATTACACTCTCGCTGAGTTGGCGTTTTCAACGTTCGGCGGCGGCAATGTCGGGTTTAACGTTGGCGCTGGCGGTCGCGGTTATTCAGGCGATTGAGTCTGGGCGCGAGCCAAATCTTGGAGTGCAACCTGTTCTCGGAGTAAAATGGCCCAACGATATCGTTGTTGGAGAGAAGAAGCTGGCGGGTATTCTGGTTGAAATGCGTGGCGAGAGCTATGGTCCTGTTGATATTGTGATGGGGGTCGGTGTCAATCTCGATTTGCCTGTGGCTTGGCATGAGCAGATTGACCAGCCAGCAACTGATGTAAACGCTGTGTATGGAAAACCACTATTGCGTAATCAGCTTGTCGCAGATTTAATATCGCAGCTGGTAGATACTTGCCAGCGTTTTGATGAAAGTGGTTTCGGCCCCTTCAAAGAACCATGGTCGCAGCGTGATCAATATCGCTATAAGCAGGTGGTACTACGTATAGGAGGCACACCACATAAAGGCATTAGCCAAGGTGTTGATAAAAGTGGTGCATTATTATTACAACAAGGTGATAAGCAACGGATATTTTACTCTGGTGAAATATCCGGTCTAGAGCAATGATGTTACTAGTTGATGTGGGCAATACTCGAATAAAGTGGGCCATGGCGCATGATGATATTTTGTCTGAGCAAGGTGCTATTTCACATCAGTTGGGCGCAGAAAATAATTTTCAGCAGCTCGCTATTTTAGATCAGCACTGGTCTGAGCTTGATATACCTGAAAGAGTAGTCATTGCAAATGGTGCTGGCGCAATGCAAATGCAGCATATCGAATCGTGGGTAAAGCAACATTGGTTGTGTCCAGTGAGCTATTTAACAACGCCAAAAATACAGCTCGGCGTGACCAATGCCTATGCTCGCCATCAAGATCTTGGTATCGATAGATGGCTAGGCCTACTTGCGGGTCATCACCTTGTTGATGGTGCTGTTTGTATTATTGATTGCGGCACGGCCGTTACAGTCGATGCTATTGATGTTAATGGCCAACATCTTGGTGG
>CAYURS010000228.1:0-2075 GCA_964447165.1 uncultured Thiotrichales bacterium | reverse complement strand
TAAATATGTCTCAAAACACCCATTGGCTTTTGCCCGAAGGCATAGAAGAGATGCCACCAGCGCAGGCAGCACGTCTGGAGCGTATGCGTCGTCGTTTACTCGATCAATTTCATGGCTGGGGTTATCAGCTCGTTTTAACGCCGTTTATCGAATACGTTGAATCCTTGCTGGTCGGCACCGGTAATGAAACGGATTTACAAACCTTTAAAATCGTCGACCAAAGTAATGGCCGCATGCTTGGTATTCGCGCCGATATGACACCTCAGGTTGCCCGTATCGACGCTTGTCGTCTCAAACAAGATGTGCCAACACGCCTTTGTTACATGGGTACGGTATTGCACACGCGCGCACAGAATTTCGGTGCTAGCCGCAGCCCCTTACAAATGGGCGCCGAGCTTTATGGCCATGCCGGCGCAGAAAGTGATGTTGAGATTCTCAGCCTTACTGTTGCCACGCTTGAGTGTGCAGGTATTAATGACATTCATATCGACCTCGGTCATGTCGGCATCTACCGCACCTTGATGCGTGAGCTAGGTTTTAGTCAAGAACAAGAAATGGCACTGTTCGATGCACTGCAACGTAAAGATATTCCAGGTATTGATACCTTTTTGCAGCAACACAAAATTACTGGCCACCAGCACGACATGCTGGTGGCATTGCCACAGCTTAATGGCGATAGAAATGTGTTAGCACGTGCGCGAAAAGTATTGGCGGCGGCAGGAGCCGAGGTGAGTAAGGCCATTGATAATCTTGAGCGTATTGCCGATCTTGCCGCAAAGCGCATACCCGATATCCCGCTTAATTTTGATATTGCTGAACTGCGTGGTTATCAATATCAAACAGGCGTAGTGTTTGCTGCCTATGTTCCTGGCTATGGCCAAGAAGTTGCGCGTGGTGGGCGTTATGATGAAATTGGTGCGGCCTTTGGTCGTGCGCGTCCTGCTACCGGTTTCAGCACTGACCTTAAAACCTTACTACAATTAGGCAGTCAATCTGACGAGACTGCTTTGGGTGTCCTCGCGCCTTTTGTTAGTGATGATAGTGCTTTGCTCAATAAAATTACTGAACTGCGTAATGCTGGCGAACGTGTTGTCGAATTGTTACCTAACCAAGTTTCAGACCCGATAGCGCAATCTTGTGATCGTCAACTGGTCAAGCAAGGGGCTGATTGGTCGCTTGTTAAGATTTCTTAACACTTTTTAATTCTATCTGGCCCCGTATTAAATTATTCGAGTCATTATGAGCAAAAATGTTGTTGTTATCGGCACCCAATGGGGTGACGAGGGTAAAGGTAAAATCGTTGATTTGCTGACCGAGCGTGCAGGCGCCGTTGTTCGCTTTCAGGGTGGGCATAATGCCGGTCATACCTTAGTGATTGGCGGCCATAAAACCGTATTACATTTAATTCCTTCCGGTATCTTACGTGACGACACCTTATGCTTGATCGGTAATGGCGTCGTGCTTTCACCAGAAGCACTGCATGAAGAGCTGGCAATGCTCGATGAGCGTGGTGTTGACGCACGATCACGTTTAAAAATCAGCCCGGCTTGCCCCTTAATATTGCCTTATCATATTGCCTTAGATAATGCGCGTGAACGTGCACGTGGTGCCACGGCCATTGGTACTACTGGCCGTGGTATTGGCCCTGCTTATGAAGATAAAATTGCCCGCCGTGCAATACGCTTGGGTGATTTGTTTCATCGTGAGCGTTTTGCCGCAATGCTTGGTGAAGTTATCGACTATCATAACTTTGCTTTAAAACATTATTACAAAGCCGATACCGTTGATTTTCAAGAAGTGTTAGATGGTGCTTTAAGTTATGTTGAAGAGCTACAGCCTTTAATGGCAGATGTTACCGAGATCTTGGCTGGTCTTAAGCAAAAACAAACTCCAATCATGTTTGAAGGCGCGCAAGGCACTATGTTAGATATTGACCATGGTACCTATCCTTATGTCACCTCCTCGAACACCATCTCAGCAAATGCTGCGACAGGTACCGGTGTTGGCCCTGCTGAATTACACTATGTGCTGGGTATTACCAAGGCATACACAACGCGTGTTGGTGCAGGCCCGTT
>CAYURS010000227.1:0-2081 GCA_964447165.1 uncultured Thiotrichales bacterium | reverse complement strand
GGGGCTTTTTCCCAAAAACCATCAATAGCCGTGTCGCATGCAACCGGTATTTTCCAATAGGCTTCAAAACCACGAAAATGATCGATGCGTATCAAATCGAATCGTTTTAGATCATGTTGACAACGTTTAAGCCACCAATCAAAACCCTGTTCTTGCATGACCGTCCAATTGTAATGCGGGTTACCCCAACGTTGCCCCGTTGCAGAAAAATAATCAGGTGGCACACCGGCAACAAAACGTGGGTAACCTGACTCATCGACATCAAAATATTGGCGCTGCGCCCATACTTCAGCACTATCAAGGGCAACAAATATAGGCATATCACCGAACATCTGGATATTTTTCTGGTTAGCATAAGCTTTTAACTTTTGCCACTGTTGGGCAAATAGATACTGCTCAAAAAAAACCGCATGGAGTTCTTTTTTCTGCGCAGACTCAATATGATCTAAGGAGAACTTATCGTGATCACGTAATGACTCTGGCCAATCAAGCCAGCTTGATCCTGCCTGCATGTCACGTATCACACAAAATAAGGCGAAATCGCGCAGCCAGTATTTTTCCTCATCGATAAATTTCTGAAATGCTACTGCATCAACACCAGCCAGAGAATCATAAAACACAGCAAAAGCCGCATCAAGTTGTGATTGATGCGACAAATCACTATCAATGTGTGATAACCAACTTTGCTCTTTTAACGCATGGAGATCGATAAAACGACTATTTCCTGCATAAGCAGAAAGCGGCTGGTAAGGTGAGCAATCGCTGTGCGTTGGCCCCACAGGCAACATTTGCCATGACTGCTGACCACAGTTAGCAAGAAAATCAACGAAACGATACGCATGCTGTCCTAAACAACCAACCTGGGCAAACTCAGGTAAAGACGTAGGGTGCAAAAGAATCCCAGCCTGACGTTGTGCTCCTTGCATCTCTTGCCACGCTAAAGTCGGAGTGCTCACTTAATTATCGCCAGCGCCACCACGACGCATGGCACCACCGCCTTCGGCATCACCGCCGCCGCTGCTAATCACTGCCTCTAATTCAGCAGGTGGTGTCACGCCAATCAATTGATAAAGTCGTTTGAGATGTAAACGGTAAAGCACATCGAAATCACTGACACTGTCACCAGGGTTATAGTCACCAAACCACCAACACCAATCTGACCCTTCACAAATTGCTAATTGCCGCTCAACCCGATAACACTGGTCTGAATCCGGCTGGGTCGTTTTCATATAATCATCAACAGCCAACTTAGCATCGCACAATAAGTCCCATGCGGCATTCTTTGCCTTATCGCCTATCCAGGTTGAAAATGAACCATAAACCCAGCTGCCTGCTACCATCTTGTCTAACTTGGTAATAGTCGGCTTACTATCGAGATATTCAGAAAATGTCGTCAGCTCAATGTCAGGGTGCTCAATCAGTTTTTTATACAATGCACTTAAAAAATAATAACCATTTTCAGGGTAATGCTCCCAGGCATTTTCACCGTCAAGGATAATGGGCACTAACACTGATTCATCGTGACCATGTTGTTGGGCAGCAATATTTTCAATATGATGAATGAAGTCGTCTACCGCGTCATCTGCATGCCAATCTGAATAAGTAAAACCGATACGGTCAGACAAACCATCATCACGAAAGAATACAGCGGTGTTTGTAACACCATCAACATGACAAGGCTGAGAAAATACACTCGGCCTATCACTATCAGGATAATCCGACGCCTTAAGACTATTACGCAGCACGCCTTCGCCACTGGCACACCAGGTGACACCGTATTCTGACAATAAGCGAACTGTCGCGGTACTGACACTACCCTCTGCCGGCCAACACCCCTTTGGCTTGATGCCAAAGAATTTCTCGAAAGATTTAAAGCCTTCTTCTATATGCCAACGTGCACGCGCCTCACCACCAGAATAAGTCTCTGCTTGCGGTAACTCAATATCATGAATCGCCTCTTTAGCACTGTTCATATCCAACAATAATGGGGTGATTGGATGCGCATAAGGCGTCATCGATAACTCAATTTGGCCCGTTTCTGACAATTTTTTATAACGGCCAATAACATGCCAAATCAGGTC
>CAYURS010000226.1:0-2084 GCA_964447165.1 uncultured Thiotrichales bacterium | reverse complement strand
TGCTGAGTGTTAATGACTTTGTACGTTGGACGACTACCTGTCTTAATTCTGCTGATTTGAGCTATGGCCATGGCTATGTCGATGCAGTTGATGAAGCGCTGATCTTGGTCTTGCATGCGGTTAATATGATGATGCCTGTGCCACCTGAGACATTTCAGTCTCGATTGTCTGTGCTTGAAAAAAGGCGAATTATCACCTTGGTTGAGCAGCGGATTAATGATCGTGTTCCCGTTGCCTATCTCACGCAACAGTCGCGTTTCGCTGGCCTTAGTTTTTATGTTGATGAGCGTGTATTGGTACCGCGTTCGCCGATAGCAGAGCTTATCGAGCAGGGTTTTGAGCCTTGGTTGCAGGCTGATAATGTTAGCCGTGTGCTTGACCTGTGTACGGGTAGTGGCTGTATTGGTATTGCTTGCGCCCATAGTTTTCCAAAAGCGCAGGTGGATCTCGCTGATCTGTCATCTGATGCCTTAACTGTGGCGCAAATCAATATCGCTCAACATGGCCTTGGTAATGATGTGACTGCGATCAAGTCGGATTTATTTTCAGCGCTTGACGCTAATGCGTACGATTTGATCGTCAGTAATCCACCTTATGTTCCACAGTCAAGCTATGACGGCTTGCCAGCTGAGTTTGACCACGAACCTGAGATGGGTTTGGTCTCTGGTGTCGATGGCCTTGCGCATGTGACGCGTATTCTTAACGAGGCGGCTGGCTACTTAACTGAACAAGGCTGGTTGTGTGTGGAAGTAGGCGAGGCACGTGATGCATTGGAAGAAAAATGGCCAAACGTACCTTTTATATGGCCAGATTTTGAGCGTGGCGGTGGTGATATATTTTTGCTGGGTGTGCAAACGCTACGCAGTCATTTTTAGACTGGAACAGGGCAGATTTATTGATTGAGAACCCCGCCTAGCGAGGGCAAGGCGTCAGCAGTGAGCGGTTTGCTAAATAAAAACCCTTGATAACTGTCGCAGTCTTTTCGTTTTAAATAATCGAGTTGAGCGCGAGTCTCGACTGCTTCGGCAGCAATATCGATCCCCAAGTGGTGACAGGTTAATATCAATGAATCAACCATTTCCATTGCAGCGGGCGCATCAAGTACGGAGCCTACCAGCGAGCTATCTATTTTTACTTGGCTGACGTTAAAATTATGCAGTGTGTCCAGTGTGCGTGTGCCGGTACCAAAATCATCAATCGAGATCTGAATGCCCAGTTGCTTTAGTTGTTGAATGGTTTCTTTGCTGCGTTTTACGTCTTGCCTCAGTGTTAACTCGCTGACTTCTAGTTTGAGTTGTTTGGCATTACTGCCGTACTTGAGTAAGGCACTTTCTAGTGTGTTGATTAAAGCCGGGTCAATGAATTGTTTGTGGCTAAGGTTAATAGAGATAGGTAGTTGTTTATAACCTTTTTTTTGCCATGCTCCAATTTGCTGACAGACCTTGTCAATAACCCAGCGAGCGACTTTGGTGCAATGCCGACTTTTTTCAACATGATGCATGAACTGTGCAGGACTTAATATTTGGTCTGGTTGCAATTGCCAACGTAACAAAGCTTCAACTGCGATAACCTTACCATTTTTTATATTCACTTGTGGTTGATAGACTAGACGGAATTGATTTTGTGAAATTGCTTCATACAGGCGTGAACGCAAGTGCAGCGACTCCGTAGATCGTGAACATGAGGTATGGTGGACAAAGTGATTTGGACCGAGATTTTGCGCTGAGGCGAGCGCATTGTCAGCATCATTGATCAAATCGCGTGCATGGCTGTGACGGATGCTTGGCAACGCAATGCCAACGTTACTCGCGATGACGATGGTACGATCATCAAGGTGGTACGGTGTTTGTAGCAACTCGATGAGTTTTTCGGCGACAATGGCCGAGTCACTGTCAGCGTTGAGGTGTCGCAACAGAATATTAAAGTCGCCGTTGTTCATGCGCGCCACCATATCGGTTTCGCGTAAATTATGTTTAAGACGCTGTGCAATAGCGGGTAGCAGGCGCGACGGCAGTGTTTTTTCGTTGGTTTCGAGCTGTTGTTTACGGTGAATAGCTATGGATAACACGGCCATCGACACCTGC
>CAYURS010000225.1:0-2104 GCA_964447165.1 uncultured Thiotrichales bacterium | reverse complement strand
GAACTTAAAGGCTTAGAACATTATGCGGCGGCAGGTGATCGCGTGCTGATTGTTGCCAATCACGTCTCCTTGCTTGATGGATTATTATTGGCAGTATTCTTACCTGATCGTGTCAGCTTCGCCATTGATACGCAATGGGCAAAAAAATTCAGCTTAATATTGAAGCTGATTAATGTATTTCCGATGGATGGTAACAATCCACTGTCGATGAAGGCACTGATACGTAATCTGCAAGAAGATAATAAAGTGGTTATCTTCCCGGAAGGGCGCATTACGGTAACCGGTGCATTGATGAAAATTTATCCTGGCCCTGGCCTGGTGGCTGAACGCTCGGGCGCGATGATTTTGCCCGTGCGTATTGACGGCGCCCAATACTCGAAGCTTTCTCATCTAAAAGACAAATACAAACTGCAGTTTCTGCCAAAAATCACCCTAACAATTTGTCCGCCTAAAACTATTAAGGCACCTGAACACCTTAGTGCCACGAAAAAACGTGAGTACGGCACCAACGCACTATATCGCATCATGACCGATATGATGTTTGAGACCTCGCACTATAACAACACCTTATTGCAGGCCATTATCGATTCGGCAGATAGAAATGGTTGGAACCGTGTCATGGTTGAAGACATGAAGCGAATGCCATTAACGTATCGTACCTTACTAATGCGTAGCTTTATTTTAGCTAAAGTATTCAATGACTTTACAACGAAAGGCGAAAATGTTGGTGTTTTTCTGCCCAATGCCTCTGCCAATATTGTCAGTGTATTGGCCCTGCAGGCCTATGGCCGTATCCCAGCGATGCTTAATGTTAGTGTCGGCGTTAGCGGTGTTATTTCAGCCTGCGAAACAGCCGCATTAAAGAACATCATTACTTCACGGCAATTTATTGAAGTGGCGGGGCTGGCAAGTGTCATGGATGAGCTTAAACAGCATGTCACCATTCACTATCTTGAAGATCAAGCCAGCAAGATAGGCCTTATCGATAAATTACGTGGTTTTTGGCATTCGCGCCGGCCACGGGCAGCGATAGCAGCGTTTAGCCCAGAGGTATCGGCTAATGATCCTGCCGTGGTCTTATTCACCTCGGGGTCAGAAGGCACACCCAAAGGCGTCGTGTTATCACATCAAAATATTGTCGCCAATGCCGCTCAGATTGCAGCGCGTATCGACTTTGGCCCTGGCGATACCGTGCTTAATGTTTTGCCAATGTTTCATTCATTTGGTTTGACTGCCGGAACCTTCCTGCCCTTGCTATCGGGCATGAAAACCTTTCTTTATCCATCGCCATTGCACTACAAAATTATTCCCGATGCAGCCTATAACACCAATGCAACAGTATTGTTCGGTACCAATACTTTTTTAGCTAGCTATGCAAAACATGCGCACCCCTATGATTTTTATAAGCTGCGTTATGTCATCGCCGGTGCAGAGAAACTGCGTGATGAGACACGCGACACCTGGATGCATAAATTCGGCGTACGCATTTTAGAAGGCTATGGTGTTACCGAGACCAGCCCTGTATTAAGCGTTAATACACCGATAGCCTATAGAGAAGGCACAGTGGGTCGCTTGCTGCCGGCAATCGAATATCAGTTAGAAAAAGTTGAAGGGGTCGATAACGGAGGGCGTTTACATGTCAAAGGCCCCAATATCATGCTGGGTTACTACTTACACGATAAGCCGGCAATGTTAGTGCCGCCTAAAACCGTGTTTGGTAAGGGCTGGCATGACACCGGTGATATTGTCAGCGTTGAGGATGGTTTTGTCTGCATATTGGGTCGTGCCAAACGCTTCGCCAAAATAGGCGGTGAAATGGTGTCGTTGGCAGCAGTAGAAGAAGTGGCTTATCAGCTATGGCCCGATGCAATGCATGCCGTCATGGCGGTGTTTGATGACAAGAAAGGTGAAAAACTGGTCTTGCTGACCACTCAGCAGAATGCTGAACGCAGTGCCTTGGTGCGTTTCTCTCGTGAGCAAGCCATTGCTGAATTGAGTATTCCCAAAGCAGTGGTGACGACTCAAGACATGCCCTTGCTGGGTAGCGGCAAGGTCGATTTCAATGGCGTTCAGCAAATGATCGAAGCGCTTGCTGACGAATAAT
>CAYURS010000224.1:0-2112 GCA_964447165.1 uncultured Thiotrichales bacterium | reverse complement strand
TAATCGGGATATTTGCGTTTAAGCGCTTGGCGTACATCAGAGGCTTGTACCAGGTTACCTTGTGCCGTAAATGCCTCGATCATCACCGAATAGGCTTCTGGTGTAGATTCCGAGCGGGTATAATTTTTAATTATGTATTCAGCGCGGGCAATGGCATCTTTATATTTATTGAATGACAAAGCAGTTTTTGCTAGCTTAATTTCATGTTCAGCTAATTTGCTGTGTAGGACTTCCATGCGAATACGGGCATCCTGATTGTATTTACTATTAGGGTAGCGGCGAACCAATTCAGCGAACGACGCAAATGCTTTACGTGCCATAGCAGTGCGTGCATTACCAGTTAGTTGATTGCTTTGCAGTTGTTTAATCCCATCATTGTAGCGAGCGAGGCCGCGTAGATAGTAGGCGTAATCAATAAGCGAATGATTTGCATAGGTTTGAATAAAGGCGTTGCTGGCTTCGACTGCAGCATTGCTATCGCCAAGTTTGTAATGCGCATAACCGCTGCCGAGCAGCGCCTGTGGCGTTGTTTTGTCTTCAGGAAATTGCGTGCGTAAGCGGGTAAACTGATTTAATGCTTCGCGGAAGTCACCATTATCTACGGCATTTTGGCCACGTGCATAGATTGCCATCGCTGTATTTACAGCAGCAAGGTCTGGTTTGTTGCCGGTGTTAGACGGCGCAGTGTTTGGTGTGCTCGAACAGGACACACATAATAGTGCGGCCAAGCCAAGTAGCGCTAATTTATTCAAAAACCTCAGCTCCAGCAAGGTATGCAGACCTTAGTCACCAGTGCGGTGATAAGTGGTAGTGATGGCTGGACTATAGCAGAGCTTATACAACGTTGCCTTAATTTTGATATAGATACTTATGTGTTGTTGTAAGATAAAATTGAAGGTTGGAAGGTGTTATTGAAATGTTTAATCAATATCAATGCTCGTATTGATAATTGGTGTGGGCTTTGAATTAGGTCAATTTTATTTATGACAGTAACGACAAATAATACGAATGAATTGCGTCAGTCGATTAGCGACGAGCTGGCAGGCATGAGGCTCGATCAGGCACTGGCACGCCTATGGCCAGAGTATTCGCGTTCACGTTTAAAACAATGGGTTGATGAGGGGCTGGTCACGGTTAATAGTAAAGTGCTGCGACCTAGAGACAAAGTGCATGAAGGCGATGAAGTTGTATTGAAGCCACAGCAGATTGCCGATGACACTTGGCTGGCGCAAGACATTGCTATCGATATTGTCTATGAAGATGACCAGCTTATTGTCATTAATAAAGCGGATGGAATGGTTGTTCACCCGGCGGCAGGAAACTACCAAGGTACCTTGGTTAATGCCTTATTATATTATGCGCCGAATCTTGCTACTTTGCCACGCGCGGGGATTGTGCATCGGTTAGACAAGAATACAACGGGCTTGTTGGTTATTGCTAAAACGTTACAGGCACATAAGATTCTGGTGGCACAGATGGAACAGCGTAGCGTCAAACGTAAGTATGTGGCGATTGCTCAAGGCGCCATGGTAGCTGGTGCGACTATCGATGAGCCGATTGCGCGCCATCCCGTTAATCGGCAACGTATGGCGGTAGTCAGAGCCGGCGGCAGAACAGGACGCGAAGCCATCACTCATTATCGCGTACGCGAACGTTTTCGTTGCCATACTATGATTGATGTGCAGCTCGAAACGGGTCGTACTCATCAAATTCGTGTGCACATGGCGCATATAAAGTATCCGCTGCTAGGCGATCCAGCGTACAGCGGCCGTGCGCGCAGAATGGCAGGCGCCTCAGCAGAGTTGACCGCGTGCCTAGATAATTTTAAGCGACAAGCTCTGCATGCTTTTGAACTCGAGCTAGTACATCCGCAAAGCAAAGAGATGATTGGCTGGCAAGCACCGATCCCTGATGACATGCTGGCCGTGGTTGAAGCCTTGCGCATGGATGACAAGCTGCATAGTGACGATTGATGCGGCGTACATAGTTCCGAAGGCACATAATATAATGACGCAGAGTGCATCCCTTATTTATCCAAATTGGCCGGCGCCGCCCTGGGTAAAGGCGGTAACGACGACACGTCAGGGTGGTGTCAGTGCTGGGTCATTCGCA
>CAYURS010000223.1:0-2136 GCA_964447165.1 uncultured Thiotrichales bacterium | reverse complement strand
TATCATCAAGCATCGTGCGCCAAGTCGCTGTGCTAAAAGGGGATATAAGCGATTTTGTTCATCCCATTGTTTTCGCAGCGCTCGCTGGCAAGCACAGTTAGGCGATCATTCCTTATGGCATTGATTATTACAGACGAATGCATTAATTGTGATGTCTGCGAACCTGAGTGTCCTAACGGTGCTATTTCTGAAGGGCCAGAAATTTATGTTATCGAAGCCAAGCTCTGTACTGAATGCGTTGGCCACTTTGAGACGCCGCAATGCGTTGAAGTGTGTCCAGTAGAATGCATCCCACATGACACTAACCACATCGAAAGTCATGAGCAACTCATGGCTAAATATGTATTCCTTATGCAGGCATAAATAAACCATGAATCCAGCAATATGTGAAGCTAAATTCCTAACAAAATATAGTGCCTATTTTTTCCTATGCCTATGTTTTGTATTTTCTAACGCCAATGCCCATCAAACCGGTGTCGCCACTGCCCACCCGCTGGCGACTAAAGCGGCACATCAAATTCTTGCACAAGGCGGTAATGCTTTCGATGCCGCCGTGGCTGCAACCGCTGCACTTGCCGTTGTTGAGCCCGCAGGCTCTGGTTTAGGCGGCGGTGGATTTTGGTTATTACATCGCGCCAAAGATGGCTTTGAGACCATGCTCGACGGTCGCGAAATGGCCCCCGGCAAGGCACATCGTGACATGTACCTTGATAAAGAAGGTAATGTGATACCTAAAGCGTCTATTGACGGCCCACTTGCAGCGGGCATACCTGGCGTGCCCGCTGCCTTGGCTCATCTTGCTGAAAACTACGGTAATCTCGAATTAGCAAAATCACTGCTTCCCGCCATCCGTTATGCACGTGAAGGCTTTACTATCGACAATCACATGCAAAACCTAATCAAGTTTAGGCAACAAGCCTTATTGGCATCACCTGCCGCAGCCAAAATATTTCTTGTCGATGGTAAAGTGCCACCGCTTGGCTATGAAATAGTTCAAGCCGACCTCGCTAACACCCTGCAGATCATTGCTGACACCCATGGCAAAGGTTTTTATCAAGGTGAATTTGCCAACACCCTGGCCAGTGGCGTAAAAAGCGCTGGCGGTATTTGGCAAGTCGAAGACCTGATTAACTACAAATTAATCGAGCGCGAACCCATTCGCGGTCAATACCACGGTATGAATATTACCTCAGCCGCACCACCATCATCTGGCGGTATTGCCTTGCTTACCATGCTCAATATTTTAGAGGGCTTTGATTTAGATAATGCCTCGCCCGTTCAACGTAAACATTTAATCATCGAAGCCATGCGCCGCGCCTATCGTGATCGCGCACAATATTTAGGTGATGCCGACTTTATTGAGGTGCCGCTGGAACGCCTTACCAACAAGGCCTACGCTGCCGGTCTACGCGCCGCAATCAGTCCAAGCAAAGCAATGCCTAGTGCTTTATTGCCAACTGCGGTTAATAATGCTGGCAATGGTACAGACACCACGCATTTTTCGATTGTCGATGCCGATGGCAACCGTGTCGCAGCTACCTTATCAATCAATTACCCTTTTGGCTCAGCCTTTATGGTCCCCGGCACTGGCGTGCTGCTTAATAATGAAATGGATGACTTTTCTGCCAAACCCGGCGTGCCTAATGCCTACGGTCTTGCTGGCGCTAAAGCCAATGCCATAGCACCAGGCAAGCGCCCCCTTTCAAGTATGTCACCAACATTTTTAGAAGATGATAAAAATATCGTTATTCTCGGCACCCCTGGCGGCAGCCGTATTATCACTATGGTGTTATTGGGCATATTGGAATATGCCAATGGTGGCTATGCTGATTCGATCGTGAAATTGGGCCGCTATCATCATCAATATCTGCCTGACAAATTAGTTTACGAAGAAGGTGCTTTAAGCAAAGCCGAAATTACCCAGCTCGAGCAATGGGGCCATACAGTAGAAAAACACGCCCGTACTTTTGGCAATATGCAGGTAGTCATTATCGATAAAAATAGTGAGACGGTTTCTGCAGCAAGCGACCCGCGCCGCAGTGGCCAAGCATCTGTAAAATAACAAAACACTACACTAGTGCTCCGTCAAGATAATAAATTAGGATTCAGCGCTCCTGTGGGTTTTTGCGGCAAGGC
>CAYURS010000222.1:0-2137 GCA_964447165.1 uncultured Thiotrichales bacterium | reverse complement strand
TAGAACAACCCTCCTTCTTCTGAGAATAAATCATCAATGTCTTTTTCTACTTTGACACGGATTTCGTGTTCAATTTTGATATTCAAATTAATAGTGATCGGTTCGTCCGGCGCCTGCACTTTAATCGTTGGCGCACAAGCGGCCATGAAGATGATCACGACGGCAGATAGCAATATGCGGTGTAATCTGTAACTTAAATTAGTTGGCATTGTGTCTTCACCTAAGTGCGCGTGTTAGCCATCAGACAGTGATCCATGAGTTAAGAAACCTCTGATTAATTCTGGGACAGCGAGAAGTTAGAAGCCCCCTTAATTATCAACATGTTGCTTTAACCCTTGCTGAACACGTTGGTCAATCTTATCAGTTAAGTCGTCGGCAAGTTGTAAACTTTGCAACAAAGACTTCACGTTTTCTTCAATATTTACATTCAGCTTGATTTGGCGACCATTTTCAAATTCAGGGTTATGGCCAACAATTGATAATTGCAGCACCATGTCACCACTGGGCTGGTAATTCACCACCGCGCTAAGCGTATCGTAGCGAAAGTCTTCCAATGCCTTAACCACTATCTCTAAGCCTTGATTATCTTTAACCAACGCTTTGATATCATCACCACGGTAGGCCAGCACGCCACCCGGCGAACGTGATGCCAAAGTGCCTGCTGCTACAGAGAGCTCCCCGTTTGATAAGGTAATGGGTATGCGACCATCGATTACCCCTGAACCCTTTAAACCTGGCTGCTGCTCAAGCGACAATATCTCTTGCAGGTTAAGACCTTGCACAATGACATCAAACTGAACCTCTTTGTCGGGATGCCAAAGCAAATTTTTTAAGGCGATACGCCCACCGAGTGTGTCGGCAGAGAAATCGCTAATGACAAACGCTATTAGCCCCTTTTCTGCCCCCCTTTCTATTACGGTTGGCTGCACATTAAAACGTATATTTTTAACGGCAAACCCGACATCGAGCAGATCAAGCGCAACGGTACTTTTTTTCTTGCTGGAAAACTCAAACAAATCATCAATAACGATTCGGCTAGAGCCTCCATTTAACACCATGTCGCCATAGTTACCAACTACTCCGCTGAGACGAGCGCTAACTTTCGCTTTGGTGTTGTCTTGCAATAATAACAATGAAATATTCGCATCCAGCATTCCTTCTTGCAACTGAAGGTCTTCCATATCGAACGAAGGCAGCAGCACCGGCAAAGTCTCAAGCCAGATTTTGAGCGGGCTAGCAACTGCCTGCCAATGTATGCCACCGGTCGCATCTTGCCACTCATAGGCGAACTCTCCACCCATCACATTGTTTTCTTTATCGAATGATAGCGTATGGGTGCCTGTTAAGACGTTCTGGTCTGCTCTGAATTGTGCATTGAGATCAAGCGCCAAATCGTCATTTGCCGCAATATTTTTAAGCAATAGCTCGGCAGCGAACAGACCGTTTATAGTCCATTTTTCAGCCACGCCTAGGGCTTGTTCTATATCGATATCAATCGTCGACGGCGTAACAATAAAGTCACCTGCATGCAATGGGTCACTCACCAAGTCAAGCTGAACATTGTTAGCCTGCCATCGCTGTGCCGCAATATCGACATAAACGGTTGCCTCTTTTCTAACGCTCAGCTTGAGTCCCGCTAGCGCATGTCCAGCAAATTTAGCGCGTGGTGAAAGCCAAGATGAGTGCTGATTGATTGACACAGAAATCTGATCGCTGCGCGCATTGATTACGCCAGCCAAATCGAGCCTTGATGGCGCCACATAGCCATCTTCAAAATCAAGCTGGCCCAATGGCAGGCGTAAGGTATAGCGGGCATTCAGGGCAATCACATCACTAATAGTCACGCTTGGCGTGTCAAGAGAAAGCTGCCATCGCCGCCCATCAACCAAGGGCAAACTTGCCGTAACAAGACCTTCGATATCCCATTGCTGTAAATCAGCTAATTTTGCTAAGGCCAAATTTGATTGGAAATGCAGTGGCTTTGTCACTTGTATAGACAGGGGCTGGTTTATCGCCAAGGGTAATAACTGAGGGAATGACTTAGCAAACACCAAGAGCTCGTCGGCTGGTGCGGTTTCTATGTTAGATTTTTTATCAATGGTGACAGCAGTACTGACATGATCGACATCAAAATTGA
>CAYURS010000221.1:0-2148 GCA_964447165.1 uncultured Thiotrichales bacterium | reverse complement strand
TGGAGTGCGAGCCCATTTTTTTGGTTATTTGCACTCCGGAGGTATTTCCGTTGGGTAAATATTGAGCATATTTACCAACAGTAGGCGCTTTTAGCGCGATGAAAAGGATCGAAAAAATAGGTTAAAAGGGCTCAACGTAGCAGATCTATCCTAAGTCCGATAACCTCCCCTCCTAGGCTTTTTCTTTTCCTCGTGGCGCAAACAGGGCGACGAAGACGTAGATTGCGACAAAAAACAAACATGACAAGCCGACAAACCAGCCATTATTATTAAGTCCAGCAAAGCTGGCCATGCCCGCGAAAAAGGCTAGCCCTACTAGAAACGCAAAGTGATCCAGTTTACCCATGATGTTCCTATCCTCATCAAATTATTCAATAGCTTGCTTCCCTAATGTTGCTGGGAAGATGGGAATTCTACCACGATCGCGTGGCAGGCCAAGGTTATGAGCAAGTTTTGCTAGTGATCGGATAAAAATCAGTTACTTATAGTGTGCTGCACTAGTGGTCGCAGCGTACCAGTGAGTAGGTTTCAGCCAGCTGAGTGTTGGCTTCGTCAATGATTGAGCTGAGTAACTCGACAGTACAGCCAGCATTATTCCAGGCGTTGTGGTCAAGTGGTGGGATGATTTCTTCGTTACTTGATTGCAGTGTGGTGGCGATTAGATTCGCTAAATGTATGATGGCAGTATCGCCACTATCATCAAGGTTTTGTGAAGGAAAAAGATGGTGTTCAACGGCGGTTTCAAGGTTTTTTGGTAATTTCCATTGGCGTATTAATTCACCGCCAACATCGGCATGGTTGAAGCCAATTACGTCGTTTTCTGCTTTGTACAAGACTTCGCCATTAAATTGAACACGGCTAACCGCTTCGCGTGAAAGTTCAGGTATTTTTTTGTGTATTACCAGTGAGCCAATTTTATGCAGCATACCGGCGACAAAAAGTCGTTCGCCATTTTTGTTGTTGCAATGGCTAGCAATGGCGCGCGCGACTAAACCACAATAAATGCTTTGGCGCCAGAACTGGGACATATTGACGAGGTTGCTGGGGATGCCGGTAAACATGCGTGTTACCGAGGTGGCGAGCACGAGGTCGCGCAATTCCTGCATGCCGATGATGGCAATAGCCCGCGTAACGGTGGCAATTTGTGATGGAAAACCATAGAAAGGACTGTTGACCAGCTTTAACAAACGCATCGTTAAACTGGGATCGTTGCTGATAATTTTACTGATATCGTTGGCTGAGCAATATGGGTCATTGACCAGGTCATTAATCTGGCTGTAGATTTCAGGTAATGAACTGAGCTCGACGCTGCTAATGATGAGTTCATGTGGGCTGAGCTGAGACATTATTACTTACTGACCTGGCTGAGCCAGATTTTTTTTAATTCGTTAACAAAAGGGTGATCGTCATTCTCACGAAAGCGTTGTGTCATTATTGCTAGTAATTCGGGTTTGGTTTCAGCGTGTTCTTGGGGTGCTTTGTCACCAGTTGGAGGTGCAATCTCATGAATCTCGACTTTGGTGACAGCGCGTGTTTTCAGTAGTTTAATATGGCGTAGGGAGAGTACTGATCCAGCCGTTACGAGGATCTTGTTACCCGATCCAATAACATCGGCGGCGAGCACCATTCCTGGTGCTACTTTGGTGAGTTCTATTTGCGGCATTGGTTAATTACATGCGTTATGCTTTGAGTTTGAGCTGGTCTGGTGGTTACGTTTTTCTTTAGATCAACCTGCATCGTTGATGTAGCAGTTATCGGATGAGCTGATAGTAAACTTGAGTGAATGAGGGTAAATCCTGATGAGTTGGTGGGGCAAGATTGTTGGCGGTGCTTTTGGGTTTGCTTTAGGCGGGCCGCTGGGCGCTTTACTGGGCGCGACGCTGGGTCATAACCTTGACCGTGGGCTGAGTCAGTTTAGTGTGCTTGAGGGTGGCCTCGGTCAGGCCTCACAAGAGCGTGTGCAAATGGCATTTTTCACCGCGACGTTTGCTGTGATGGGTCATATCGCTAAGGCCGATGGCACGGTGTCAGCGCATGAGATTGATATGGCCGAGCAGGTAATGGCGCGTATGAATCTCAATAGTGAGCAGCGACAATTAGCGCGCGACTTATTCAGGCAAGGTCGTGACGATGATTTTTTGCTTGATG
>CAYURS010000220.1:0-2148 GCA_964447165.1 uncultured Thiotrichales bacterium | reverse complement strand
ACTCATAACAACGTACCCTCGGGGTACATTGCCTGTAATAAAACCAGAAATAACCAAAGAATTTGGCCAAACAACATAATGAAGATCAAGCCAAGCAGCAATACTCGAAGAGAAAAACGATGTACATAATCGATGACAATATCACGCAGCCCTATCCATGCATGCAGCGATACAGCTATAAAAAATAAAATGCTCAATAACGCTACTGGGGTGGCAGTGACCATCCCACGCCATTGGGCATAGCTCTGTGGTGGTGATAACAAGAAGTAAAGTATCACCACCACAAAACAGACCAGCATAAAAACTGCTGTCAGTCGTTGTAATAACCAAGCGTGCATGTCTTGTATTGAGGTGATCATAGCAATGGGGTAAATACCACTAAGGCCGCCAAAGTCAAACTCAAGGCGCTGAGTATAAGCACTGCACGCGCCGAGCCGCGACCTTGCACTGGCCGACCATAAAAATCGATAAACAGCAGACGAACACCAGCAAAAACATGATGGCCAAATGCCCACAAGACTAGCACTAGCAACAATTTTATGGGTATTGTTAGCAGATGACTCGACAACTGCTGATAACTGTTCGCACTTTCGAGCGAAGCAGACAAAAAATAGATCAGCAATGGCATCGAGATAGCCAATATGACACCCGTAACACGATGCAAAATCGACACTAACGCCATTGCCGGAAAATAGATTTGAGACAGTCTTAGAAAGACCGGACGTGGTTGATACATACGTCTAGTGTACCTCTAAAAGTAAATCTTACTTTGTCACATATCTTAATTAATATTCCGTATTATAGATAACGCTAATACTTCCTATACAGCATAACAAACCAGAGCACCCTGACCTATGAGCAATGAACAGTATCCAGCAATTCTCGACAGCATCACCTTATCAGATAGTACTGGCGATATTCGTGGGCAAAACCTGCTTTGCCAACTCAGCAATCTTAAGGTCATTGAAATTAGCGGTAAAGATGCCAAAAAATTCCTTCACAGCCAACTGACTAATCATGTTGAGGCGCTTGATAAAAACACACTACAACTCAACGGTTATTGTGACCCTAAAGGCCGACTCATTGCATTGTTTTACTTGATTCGGCTGGCCGATAAATACCTGATACTAATAGATAAATCTATTGTATTAAATGTCGTTAAGCGTCTACAAATGTTTGTGCTCATGGCCGCAGTGGAATTTAAGCCAAGCGAGCTGCAATGTCTCGGTTTTGCTCAGCAATTATTAAACAACACATCAGACCTGATCACAGATGCCGCACTGTCACCATGCAGCATAACCATTGACAATAATGGTCTGATTCTGGCCAGGCTTAATGGCAAGCTTGCTCGCCACCTAATCATTGGTGATGGCAGCCAACTTGGGCAAATATGGGGCACTCTATCGAAAGATAATTTAGTCTGTAACGATAGCGTCTGGCATTTGCTTGATATTACGCAGGGTCAGCCAACATTGGCAGAAAAAACCCAGGGTATTTTTGTCCCACAAATGATGAACCTTGATCTGGTCGGTGGTTTAAGTTTTAACAAGGGCTGCTATCCTGGGCAAGAAGTCGTGGCTCGTATGCACCACTTGGGAAAACTCAAACGACGTATGTATCGCTTGCATATCATCTGTGAAAAACAGCCTTTAGCGGGCGATGGTATTTACAGCCCTGAGACAAGTAACAACGAAAGTGTCGGCAAAATTGTCTCTGCCGTAAAAATAAAAGACAATGAATTTGCAGCACTAGCAGTCTTGCAAATCAAACATAAAGAAGACAACAATCTTTATTTGGACGACGGTGCTGATACCACGCTCTCGATAATCGCCATGCCCTACAAAATAAAAGCATGATAATCTGGCAATACATCAGCAAAGACAAAACCTTCGCGCTCAGCTACCTCACCTACAATGATGTCAATTGCCTTGTTATAAATCGGCGCGTCATAGACAAAGGTATGAAACTCACCCCTTTCACCACAGGGATCAACCGAAGGTGGCAGATCAGCTAGCAATTCTGCATTAAACTCACGACCAGCGAACTCTTGCGGACATTGCTTGGGGTCAACGCAAGTGATGACTGCTTTAAGTCCGGCTTCAATCATCGTCATCGCTAATTTATCTGTTGGTATCTGCCACAGTGGGA
>CAYURS010000219.1:0-2165 GCA_964447165.1 uncultured Thiotrichales bacterium | reverse complement strand
CGTACTGACATCGTAGGGATATATTTCGCAATATACCCCTGCCTCACGCACGCGACGACCAATTAACTGGGTAGTTTGCGAACCGAAATCAAGAATGAGAATGCGGTAGTCATGTGCCTGATAGACCAGAGTATCTGTCATCGTACTCAAGGCTAGCTTCTGTCGATGCGATAATTAGGCGCTTCTCGTGTAATGGTCACATCATGAACGTGACTTTCCTGCATACCAGCACCCGTTACCCGTACGAACTCAGGCTTGGTGCGCATCGTTGCAATATCGGCGCAACCGGTATAACCCATGCTGGCACGTAAACCACCCATAAGCTGATGAACAATTGCCACTGCAGTGCCTTTATATGGAACACGACCTTCTATACCTTCTGGCACCAGTTTTTCAACCGCTGAGGTATCCTGAAAATAGCGATCACTCGAACCTTGCTGCATCGCAGCAATCGAGCCCATGCCACGATAAGACTTATAAGATCGGCCTTGAAACAGTTCAACTTCACCTGGTGACTCTTCCGTACCAGCAAACATGCTACCGATCATGACAGAATGTGCACCAGCAACAATACACTTGGCCAGATCACCAGAGAAGCGAATACCACCATCAGAAATCAAAGGCACGTCTGTGCCTTTAAGGCCTTCAGTAACATTAGCGATTGCCGTAATTTGCGGTACACCAACACCCGTGACAATACGTGTGGTACAAATAGAGCCGGGGCCAATACCCACTTTAACCGCATCGGCGCCCGCAGCAACCAAAGCTTTGGCCGCTGCAGCCGTCGCAATATTGCCACCAATGATTTGGACATCAGGATAGTGTTTTTTAATCCAACTAACCCGATCCAGCACTCCTTGTGAATGACCATGCGCGGTATCAACGGCAATCACATCAACACCGGCGCCTACTAGCGCATCGACGCGTTCTTCACAATCACCGCTGGTGCCAACCGCCGCACCAACACGCAAACGCGCATAATCATCTTTGCAGGCATTAGGATGATCAGTGGCTTTTTGAATGTCCTTAACCGTAATCATGCCGCGTAAAGCAAAGGCATCGTTAACTACTAGCACTTTCTCAATACGATGCTGATGCAATAACGCCATCACCTCTTCACGCGAAGCGCTCTCACGCACTGTCACTAAACGTTCTTTTGGTGTCATCACACTCGAAACCGGCGCATCTAGACGTGTTTCAAAGCGTAAATCGCGGTGAGTCACAATGCCTACCAAGTCTTCACCATCGACAACCGGCACACCCGAGATTTTATGTTGCCGAGTTAAACGCAACACTTCATCGATCGTCGTACCAGGCATCACCGTAATCGGATCTTTAATAACACCACTTTCAAATTTCTTGACGATAGCCACTTGATCACGCTGTTCTTCAACACTTAAATTCTTGTGGATAATGCCAAGCCCGCCTTCCTGCGCCAAACAAATGGCCAGGCCAGAATCGGTAACCGTATCCATTGCTGCGGACAGCAGCGGAATATTAAGAGAGATATCTCTCGTTAAGCGCGTCTGTAAGCTTGTGTCTTTGGGCAACACCGTCGAGTGCGCGGGCAACAATAAAATGTCGTCAAAGGTGAGGGCTTCTTGGATGATACGCATGGGTTCACCAGAATAGTAAACGCCTTATTGTATCAAGGACTTGCCGTTATAGTAAAGATTGGCATGGTAAAGCAAACACGTTAGCAGCAAAGAGCGCTATCATAGCCCTCATGGATGATTTTGACAGCGACTTTGCCGATAAGCCCCTCGCAGAGGCCATTTATTCAGTGTCACAGCTTAATGGCGAGGCCAAGACTCTGCTGGAGTCAAATTTCCCCTCGATTTGGGTCGAAGGTGAGATCTCCAATCTGGCACGGCCCTCCTCGGGCCATCTTTATTTTTCGCTCAAAGATGACCGCGCCCAGGTTCGTTGCGCGATGTTTCGCGGCAATAATCGCCACCTACGCTTTAGCCCGGAGCATGGCATGCTGGTTAAAGTCCGTGCGCGTGTCAGCCTCTATCCTGGCCGTGGTGATTTCCAGCTCATTGTCGATAGCATGGAAGAAGCTGGGGCTGGCGCACTGCAACAAGCCTATGAGCGTCTTAAGCAACGCCTTTATGACGAAGGGCTGTTTGCCGATGAACACAAACAAGCGTGGCCACAAATAC
>CAYURS010000218.1:0-2168 GCA_964447165.1 uncultured Thiotrichales bacterium | reverse complement strand
AGGGAATAAAATATTTTTTCACCACTCATTCCATTATATCGCCACGTAACAGGTATTTGCTGAGCGCAATGGTGCCAACAAAACCCATTACTGCAATTAATAACGCGGCTTCAAAATACAGTGCACTGCCAAGATGCAAACCCAACAAAACCACTAAAGCTATTGCGTTTATATACAATGTATCCAGTGCCAAAATGCGATCAGGCAAATCAGGGCCTTTTAACAGACGAATAAAGCTGAGTAATATTGCAAAACTCAGCATGGTAAATGCGAGGGGTAAAACGGCTTCTAACATTGTGCCTGTCATGATGTAAATACCTTTTTAAGCGGGGCTTCATAACGTTCTTTTATTTGTTTAATGGTGTCAGGTATATCGTCTACATGCAGGGCATGCACTAATAAATGACGACGATCAATACTCAAATCACATGAAACAGTACCGGGCGTTAAAGAAATCGTGTTGGCCAATATACTGATTCCTAACGGTGTTTGAATATCTAAATTTATATTAAAAAAAGCCGGCTTTAAATTATCATTGCGCCCCAAAATTAATTTCGCAACAATCATATTGGCAATCACAATATCGTAGAACACAATGGCTAAAAATTTAAGCAGTGTTAGTGGCGCTTTAATCCGCACTTTTTCAGGCCAGAAAGCAGAACTCCATAAAGGAATCAAGATCGCCAATATCAAGCCCAAAACCATATGCCCTGCTGCAACAGTATTGTTAAGCAATAACCAAATCAGCCATAACATAATGGTGAGAATGGGATGCGGTAGTAGCTTACCAAAAAATGATTTCATTATTTTTCACCCTTCTGGTATGCCTGTTGAGACAAGACTGCTTCAATATAATGCTTACTCTCAAACTGTTGTTTAGCCGTTGATTCGGTAAAGGCAGTAATCGGACCTGCAAATATCACTAGTAGTGGACTCGCTATAAATAAAGCAATTACCGCACTGATTGATAAACGATTAAGTGACTGCCCCGTTGGATTTTCATCATCTTTACTGCTTGTTTTTTGCGTATCATCAACCATCACTTGATAAAATAATAACGATCCAGTGCGAGCCATGCTAACAATCATAATAAAGCCGGCCACCAGTACCACCGTTAAAATCAAACCTGACCAAACATGATCGAGTGATGCGCTCAAAATAAGTACTTTGCCAAAGAATCCAGACAATGGCGGCATACCTGTCATCGCCACTGCACCAAACATAAACATCGCGCCAATTAATATAGCGCTAGGCATTGCATAACCACTCTCAAAGCGATCTTCAAATTGGCCACGCCCTCGAGTAATAATATCAGCCAACATAAACATACCACCTGCAATCAAGGTAGAGTGAATAAGGTAATAGAGGCTAGCGCTCAATGCCAGAGGGTTGTTTAACCCCACACCAACAAGCAAGGTTGCTACTGAAGCCAATACCAAATAAGCCACTTGCTCACGCAAGCCTCTGGCTGCCATCACGCCGAATGCCGCTAACATAAGCGTTAGTAAACCTAAGCCTAATATCCACGGTATATAGTAATTTGCCAAACTACCCGCATCGTCGCCAAAAATCGTACCATGCACTCTGATAATGGCATACACACCTACCTTGGTCATAATAGCGAACAAGGCTGCGACTGGCGCCGAGGTATGGGTGTAGGCAGTGGGCATCCATAAATACAATGGAAACATGGCAGCTTTGATGCCAAAGACTAGCAGTAGCAACATACCTGCCGCGCCGACTAGACCTAAGTCTTCTTCTGGCAACAGGGCAACCTTAGCCGCCATATCAGCGATGTTAAGTGTGCCGGTAACGCCGTACAGCGTACCCACTCCAAACAGGAACAAGGTTGCTCCAAGCAGATTGATCACCACGTAATGCAAGCCTGCTTTGGTGCGTAACCGTCCGCCGCCGTGCAATAATAATCCGTAAGACGCTAACAATAACACTTCAAAAAATACAAAAAGATTAAATAAATCGCCGGTTAAAAAAGCGCCGTTTAATCCAAAAAGAAGTAATTGGAACAAGACATGAAAGTGCATGCCTTTTTTATCGGTATCGGTGGCAATGGCGTAAATCAGCGCGGCTAGAGCCAGCACCGACGTAATCGCAACCATCAACGCAGATAATTGATCCAGCACCAGCACAATACCAAAAGGCGCTTGCCA
>CAYURS010000217.1:0-2176 GCA_964447165.1 uncultured Thiotrichales bacterium | reverse complement strand
ACGCCGGGCCGTCCCACGGTTCCATCAATGCCGAGTTGTAACGATAAAAATCTTTTTTGCTGTCATCCATGTTGCTATCAGACTGCCAGGCTTCCGGCACCATCAACATGATCGCCTCCTGCAACGAACGACCTGACATCAACATAAACTCAAGCACGTTATCGAAGGTACCTGAATCAGAACAATTCGGCTCAGCAATCGGGAACAGCTTGCTAATGTCATCACCAAACTTATCGCTGGCGACCACACCCTGGCGTGCCGCCATCCAGTTTTTATTGCCTAACAGCGTATTGATCTCGCCGTTGTGACTCATAAAACGATTGGGTTGAGCACGATCCCACGAGGGGAACGTGTTGGTAGAAAACCGCGAATGCACCATCGCCAGATGTGCTGTGTAATCTTCATCACGCAGATCGTTATAAAAATCACGTACCTGTAATGCCGTTAACATACCTTTGTAGATCAGTACCTTGGTCGACAAGGAGCAGACATAAAACATGCTGGCTTGTTTAATAGCAGCGTCGTCCCTGATCGCATGTGCGCCACGTTTACGGATGATATACAGCTGACGCTCAAAATCATCGCCGCTAACACCTTTTGTAGCACCAATGAAGAGTTGTTCTATATGTGGCTGCGCCAGGCGCGCAGTCGGGCCAACATCGGCACGCTCCGTATCGACCGGTAACACACGCCAACCAAGCAATTTTTGACCCTGCTCAGCAATCAGGTTTTCGATGATTTTGCGGCAGGCCGCCTGCGCGGAAACATCCTGCGGCAAAAATACATTGCCTGCCGCAAACTGACCGGCGGGCGGTAGCTCGATAGCAAGGTCTGCTTGCGCGACCTTGCGCAAAAACGCATCGGGCAAGCTGGTGAGGATGCCGGCGCCATCACCTGTGGTGGGCTCACAACCACAGCCACCCCGATGCACCATGCGTTGCAGAATATGGTCGGCATCTTTGACTATTTGATGACTGGCTTGACCTTTGATGTGCGCAACAAAACCGACACCGCAACTGTCTTTCTCCATCTGTGGGTCATACAGACCGTGCTTTTCTGGCAAGCCTGTGCGCAACGGTAGTGTATTAATAGCCTTTGTCTTACTCATAGATAACTCGAACACAGCCAAACAATCGAATTATGTGATTGTTTTTATTGACAATTTATAGTTATATGCCGGCAAAAATTACGGGCAAGGGCGGCTATTTTAGCGAAATGTAGACATAAAGAAAAGCCGCGTGAGTGCAACCAAATGCCTGGCCTGACGGTATGCCTAACAACAAGAACTAAACGTCGAGGTTAGAAACCGATAAGGCGTGTTGTTGAATAAAATCACGGCGCGGTTCAACCTGATCGCCCATCAGTGTGGTGAAGATTTCATCAGCACTAATGGCATCTTCAATACGTACTTGCAGCATGCAGCGCGTTTCAAACGACATCGTGGTTTCCCACAACTGTTCCGGGTTCATTTCGCCCAGGCCCTTATAGCGCTGAATACTAAGACCGCGCTTGGCTTCGTTGGTCAACCAGTCGTAAACTTGTTTAAAACTACTGACTGTCTGTTTACGCTCGCCGCGCTGGACATAGGCACCCTCACCCAATAAACCATCGAGACGTTGGCCTAAATCGCTGAGCGTACGGTATTCGCCACTGTGAAAAAACTCGCTCGGCAAAATAATGCTGCGGGTAACGCTGTGGGTCGTGATATCCACCAGGATATGCCAAGCATCGCCACTGTCGTTATGTGAGATTTCAAGTTGAAAGGCCTGATTGCCATCGGCATTCAAGCGCGCGGCCAAATCATTTACCCACGGCGCAAGCAACAAAGGATCGCTGAGCTGCGCTTCACTCACTACAGGCATATAAATAATCTGTTCCAGCAAACGGCTGTCGTAACGACGAGAAAATTTCTCTATGATGGCCTGCGCTGCAACATAGCGAGTCGCCATCTCTTCCAATGCTTCACTGCTAATCGCCGGAGCGGCAGCATTAACAAACAGCCTAGCACCATCAAAAGCTATATGAATCAATCGCTTACTAAGTTCTGCGTCATCTTTGACATAGGTTTCCTGCTTGCCTTTTTTAAGTTTGTATAATGGTGGTTGAGCAATATACAAATAGCCACGTTCGATAAGTTCAGGCATTTGGCGATAAAAGAAGGTCAGTAACAGGGTGC
>CAYURS010000216.1:0-2188 GCA_964447165.1 uncultured Thiotrichales bacterium | reverse complement strand
ATGCGTTATTTCTTTCAAAGTGGTTCAGTTGCACTGCAAGAGCTTGAGTGGCATTTATTTGCGCTGATATTTTTATTTGGCGCTGCTTATACACTTAAACATCAAGATCATGTGTGTGTGGATATTCTCGCACGTTGTTCCTGGATGACAGCAAAGGTTCATGCGTGGATTTATTTATTGTGCACACTATTTTTTTTATTGCCCTTCTGCCTGTTAATTATTGTCAGTAGCTGGGATTATGTTGCTAACTCTTATAATATTTTACCTAATGGCGAACGCTCACCTGATCCGGGCGGACTTGGCTATCGCTATTTATTAAAAGCAGCGATACCCAGCGCATTTTTTCTATTATTTGTCCAAGGCATTAGTTTAGCCCTACGCAGCTATGCGGTACTTAGAGGTGATGACGCGGCCTTGTCTGATTTTAGATCCGATCCAAAACATAGCGATAGTATTTAATGGAAATATGGGCATTAGCCATGTTTGTTGTTGTCGTGCTGTTGTTTATGCTCGGCTATCCCGTTGCGTTTACCCTGGGCGCAGTGTCGATGTTTTTTGGCGCGATATTCTTAGGCTTCGATTTTTTTAATCTTTTACCTCTGCGTATTTGGGGCATTATGACCAATTTCACTTTGCTTGCAGTGCCTTTATTTGTCTTTATGGGGATACTGCTGGAAAAATCAGGCATCGCTGAAGAATTATTAGCAACCATGGGCACACTGTTTGGCAGGTTACGGGGTGGTATGGCGATATCTATTATTATCGTCGGTACACTACTGGCTGCGACTACGGGTGTTGTTGGGGCAACCGTTGTCACTATGACAGTGATAGCTTTGCCAGTGTTGATAAAAAATGGCTATCGACCTGAGTTGGCAAGTGGCACCATTGCTTCGGCTGGCACTTTAGGGCAAATTATTCCGCCCAGTATTGTCTTGATATTGCTTGGCGATGTCATAGGCGTGCCCGTTGGTCAGTTGTTTATGAGTGCCGTGGTGCCGGGTTTAATGTTGGTTACGTTTTTTATCCTTTATATTATTTGGCTCGGCCGTTGGCGTCCCGCCGAATTCCCTGATCCAGCATCGAACGGTAACCGTGCTTCCACCGTACGCATATTGAAAAGTATGTTGCCACCTTTGTTGCTTATTGTTGGCGTTTTAGGCTCGATCTTTTTTGGTGTTGCGACACCGACTGAGTCGGCGGCGCTAGGTGCTGTAGGCGCTTTGCTATTAGCCTTAGCTAAGCGTCGACTCAATCTTGATATGGTTAGGCAGGCATCGCGTCATACCACTCGACTAACCAGCATGGTGTTTATGATTTTAATTGGTGCCACCGCATTTGGTTTAGTGTTTAAAGGCATGGGCGGTGATATTTTGGTCGAAAATTTACTGACGCAACTGCCTGGTGGAGTGGCCACCTTTATTGCATTGAGCATGTTACTGATATTTGTTTTGGGTTTCTTTCTTGATTTTCTTGAGATTTGTTTTATTGTCGTGCCAATTCTTGCGCCGATAGCGGAATTATTAGGTGTCAACATGCTTTGGTATGGCATCTTGATAGCCATGAATTTACAGACTTCTTTTCTTACTCCGCCCTTTGGCTTTTCGTTATTCTATTTAAAAGCAGCTGCTACTGTTCCATTACGTATTACTCAAATTTATCGTGGTGTGATTCCCTTTGTGGTTTTGCAGATTATTGTCCTTGCCTTATTATTTATTTTTCCTGATTTGGTTTTATGGTTACCTGGCTTGATGGATCGTATGCAAGCACCCTAAGATGAAAAAACTAAAGACGGCAATGGACTATGCTGAATTGGGATTTTTCCAAGGCGTGATTGAGTCAGAAGGCATTAATTGTGTCGTTAAGAATGGGCTTCTGAGTGGCGCATCAGGTGAGTTACCCGTTAATGAAACTTGGCCTGAAATATGGGTGGCAGATGAAGATTGGCTGCGTGCTAAAGTTGCGCTGCAAAACATGTGGCCTGCTGCTGACGCTAAGTCTTGGTGCTGTGACCAATGCGGTGAGCTAATAGAGCCGCAATTCGCCGTGTGTTGGCATTGTGCGACGGGCGTTGTCTTGGATTAGATAGCAAGCTGATGAGCCATAGTTTTAAGCCCGTCATCGTGATCCATCAGAGTCTGCAATGCTGAATTTAATTGATATTCTGTAATATCAAGATAGCTGAGTACCG
>CAYURS010000215.1:0-2211 GCA_964447165.1 uncultured Thiotrichales bacterium | reverse complement strand
AATAAACTTAAAGCAGTTTTTCGATACCTAGCATTTTGAGAATATATTTTTCATAAAGCGGCTCGGAAGTACCTTTCTTCATCTTGCGAATAAAGTACTTCTCGAACGCGACTTTGGCGTGGTGTGCCCACTTGCCTTTCTTAAACCAGGCAACATTTCGAGGCGGCATCTGCGGCAATGCTACAAATGCTGCACCCGTATCGCCCATGTCAGCCAGACAAATTGCATTCCAGGTTGCTGTGTCAGTTGCTTCCTTACCAGCAATCTCATCGCTGATATTATGGACGATGGCAGTCACCATCGACTCAATCATGTAACCGGTTTTTGGCGCACCCGTTGGAACAGGTGTTGCTTCGACCGGTGGAATCGCAATACAAACGCCGGCAGAAAAAATATTGCTGTAAGTTGGGTTGCGATGCTTGTCATCAACTAAAACAAACCCTCGCGGGTTACATAGACCTTCAACAGCAACAACCACATCAACCCCCTTAAAAGCGGGCAGCATCATACCAAAATCAAATTCGACTTCGACTTCGACTTCGTGATCCTTGATTTTCTCACCATCTTCACCAATTTCTTCGACAAACAATTGGCCTGCCTCAGCTTTGGTGGTTTTCGCATTAGTGATCCATGGAATATGATGGGCACGTAACTCAGATTCCAACATGTCTTTGGTGTCACCAACACCGCCAAGCCCCAACATGTGCCATTCTAAAATTCTCCGGTGTCGAATGAGGGGGTAGTCCCCACCGTTGCTTCTCCTCTCGTGAAGCGCATCACAATATTATGTCTCCTTCCCTTAGTCAAACAAGCTATAAACACGCGCAGAGATGGCAACTCTAAACCACACGAATGTAAAACTGGTTTATTGTGAGTAAGCAGGCGTTGATGGCGACCCCTTTAGTGGCTTTGACCACGTAGGCCATCTTCTTCGGTTGTTAGTGGAAACGGTTATATCTGTTTTAATAAATCGGTTAGTGCCGATTTATAGGGTTTTTATTGCTTGTTGACAGGAAAGGTCATATAGATGTTAGCTGTTTTTATCTGCTCTTTCGTTTAACAAGAATTGTCTTAATTTTCTCTCACTACGCATGACATACAATATATAAATATTATTTCCATCAACCCGATAAAATATACGACATGGATTAACAATAATTTCTTTATATCTTGATTTTTTTAATTCAGGTGGCTTACGCCCTGAATTTGGAAAGTCTTCAAGCCGTTCTGTTTTTGTAAATATTTTTTGGACTAGGCTACTTGCTGCAGTTGGTTTATCTAGTGCTATATATTCTGCTATTTCGTTAAGATCTATTAAAGCTGGCTCTGTCCATATTATTTTACCCATTTACTCATTTTCTCTTTTGCTTCTTTTTGAGTAAAAGTGCGTCCTTCGGTTATAGCTGTTTCACCACGCGCTATACCTTCAAGGATGTGTATTCGATTTTGCATCATTTCATAGTCATGTACATCGACAAGGTAAGCAGACGGCTGACCGTGCTCAGTTATAAGCACAGGCTCCTTGGAGTCGTGTAACTCCGCCAATATTTTAGTGGCTTGGCGCTTTAGTGTTGTGACTAATTCTATTCTCATAAAGTGATACTATACTATCACTTTATGAGGGTGCAAGTGCTTTTTGTATTTACAGCTAATCGCCGGCGGCTAAAGGTGGAGATTCCAACGGCGTATTGCTGGGTCAACTGCAGTGACTCATTATGTTTATTATCCATTTAACTGTGACTCAAGACATTTTAGGTCTCCCATAACGCCCTCGTCTAGTAAAGCCTGGGTTTTAAAACGACCTTCCCAAAACCTGCCTTTGACTTGGTCTTCCCGATTGGTTTTTCGGGCGATGTGTTCGTGGCACTAAATTGGACGGCACTAAAAAATCGGACAGCCATAATTTAGCCGCAGAACTCCGTAGACATTTAGTACTCGTATCGCTGAGTTGGCTATTCTTGAGGGGTTTTGATCACCGGCTCTGGCAGCTGTTTATTTTCCAGTGAACATCTTGGTAATTAACGCCAAAATAAAAATGAGCAGGCGCCAATGACTCTGAATTTACCAGAGCCAACTAAGAAAAAAATTAGAGTTGAATCGCGTTTGTTACGACAGGGTTAGCCGATAGGCTTTTCGGGATACGCCCATCCCATGCAACCAGTGACGACCTGTCTCTCTGGCTTTTTGCTTGATTCGATCCCAATGCCCCGC
>CAYURS010000214.1:0-2223 GCA_964447165.1 uncultured Thiotrichales bacterium | reverse complement strand
GATGGTGTTGTGTATAAAGTTAATGAACTATTGCAGCAGCAGACATTAGGTTATATCTCGCGTGAACCACGTTGGGCGATTGCGCATAAATTTCCTGCACAAGAACAGCTAACTAAGGTTGTTGCTATTGATATCCAAGTTGGCCGTACTGGTATATTGACACCAGTAGCGCGTTTAGAAGCCGTATTTGTTGGCGGCGTTACAGTCACCAATGCCAGCCTACATAACGAGTCTGAAGTATTACGTAAGGATGTGCGTGTTGGTGATACGGTCATTGTGCGGCGCGCAGGAGATGTCATTCCTGAAGTTGTCAGTGTTGTACTGAGTCAACGACCAAAAAATACAACAGTGTTCGTTATGCCCGACTGTTGCCCTGTTTGCCGATCTTTAGTCACAAAAGAAGAGACTATTAGCGCTAATGCCCCGAGGGCACGTTGCAGTGGTGGTCTGATTTGTCAGGCGCAACGAAAAGAGCGGTTTAAACATTTCGCCTCACGTCAGGCCATGAATATTGAGGGCCTGGGGGAAAAACTGATTGAGCAATTGATTGATCAAAATCAAGTGAGCACAGTCGCCGATCTTTATCAGCTCAAACGTGATGCGCTAATTGGTTTAGAGCGCATGGCCGAAAAATCAGCAGATAATGCCTTAGCGGCTTTAGCAAAGAGTAAGGCAACGACATTACCGCGTTTTCTATTTGCTTTGGGTATTCGTGAGGTAGGCATTACTACTGCACAGAGTTTAGCCAATCATTTTAGTTCACTGGACGTGATAATGAAGGCTGATTCTGACGCCTTGATTAAGGTGCCTGATGTTGGACTTGTTGTTGCTAACCATATACGTAGTTTTTTTAGCGATGAACGTAATCGCAGTGTTGTTCAGCAACTTATTGATGCAGGTCTAACATGGCCAGATATTGCGGTGAGCACCAATAATACTGGGTTACCCTTGTCTGGTGAGGTATATGTGCTGACAGGCAGTTTAGTAACGATGTCTCGTGATAGCGCTAAACAACAGTTACAAACATTAGGTGCCAAAGTAAGTGGCAGTGTGTCTGCCAAAACAACGGTTGTTGTGGCAGGGGATAAGGCGGGTTCTAAGCTCAGCAAGGCTAAAGAGTTGGGTATCAAGGTACTGCATGAAGCCGAGTTGATTATCTTGCTTGCGGATTATTCGACATAAAGCCAAATCTTGCTGTTTTCAATCTTATTTTAGTCAAGTTGGCATGGCAATTGTATTACATGCATTAAGGGTGGGAGGAAGAGCGATTCCGACAAGAATTTGACGCGCTCATCATGACCCGCAGTAAACAGTTGCTTAATAACAATAAAGGTACTGCTGATGGAAAACGAACGCCGTTTAGTGACACATAGCTCTATCGACGAGCTTGTTCTAACCCGTACTCAACTACTCTCTTTATATAATGAAATTGCAATACATCCACCACAAATTGGTGATGCAGCAGTCCCTGAGTTATTACGGAAATTTTGTCAATCACTGATTGACTACACCGCTACCGCGCACTTTAAGTTATACCAATATTTTGATGAAAAACGAGAGCGCCGTAGAGCAGTTATCGATGTTGCAGAAAAGGCTTTTCCGCGTATTTCTAAATGCACTGATAGTATTCTTGAATTTAATGATAAATATGATCATCCCGAAACAATTAATGACGATAGCAAGCTTGCCAGTCTGAAAACAGATTTATCCAATTTAGGTGAAACATTGGCTGATCGTATAGAGCTAGAGGATAAAGTGATTAGAGCAATGGTGAGTTAATTTGTCAGCTTTATCGTTAGTGACGCATATTGATTTAAGGAGTCTTGGTTAAAACCTTTTATTTGCAATAATACTGCCACCTCAGGATTGATTTTATGGCACTGCTACGAAAAATTGACTCACGAGGTCGCGGCACTATCGACATCCCAATGTATTTTTGTTGAATCAAGCTTGGTTAATACGCATACGTTTCAATGATAATGAATTGTCGCAATCAGTAAAACGCGATATTATTGTGGCCATAGACACCTTAATGCGATATTTTTAGTGTGGTACAGGCAGCCGAAATACACCCAATAAAAAGTAACGATAGCGGGCTTGATGTCGAGACGTGGTTACACAGTTTGGCGTCTGAATATAACCCGCAGGGAATCGATATTATTCGTCGCGCTAGTGATCTAGCCCAACAAGCCCATAGTGACCAAATCCGTGCCTCGGGTGAAC
>CAYURS010000213.1:0-2254 GCA_964447165.1 uncultured Thiotrichales bacterium | reverse complement strand
AGGCATAGATTTGAGCAAGGATTTCGGCATTCATGGTTTTATCTCCTGGTTAAGCTTGTACTTCAATAAAAAACGTAAAGAAATTAATGGTCTTCGGTATGCGCCATGCCTAAATAGACAATGCTCAATACCATAAAAATAAATGCTTGCAGCGTGATAACTAATAGATGGAAAATCAACCAGCCCAAATCCAGCACTACCTGCAGTGGCCACCAAAACACATAGCCAACAAATCCAGTCACTAACGTTCCACCAATCAAGGCGATCAGCAAGAACACTAACTCACCAGCAAACAAGTTACCAAATAAACGCAAGCCCAGACTCAGCGGTTTGGCGATTTCTTCAATGGCTGTCATCACGATATTGACTGGCACAAAGAATTTACCAAAGGGGTGGAATAAAAAGTTTTTCAGATAACCCCATGGGCCCTTGACCTTGAAGTTATAGTAAATAATCAAGGCAAACACTACCAGCGCCATTGCCATGGTGGCACTCAAATCGGTGGTTGGCACTACCTTGAGATACTCAATGCCGACCAACTTACCCAGCTCTGGCAGCAAATCAACCGGAATCAAATCCATGGCGTTCATCAACCAAACCCAAACAAAAATGGTTAAGGCTAGCGGTGCAATCAATGGGTTATGACCAGGAAAGGTGTCTTTAACCTGCTGTGAAACAAAGTCGAGCACGCTTTCGACAAAATTCTGGAAACCGCCAGGGGTGCCTGTCTCAAGATTGGCGCCAACGCGTTTGGCAACCAGAATAATCAATAAACCCAACATGGCACTGATAACGATTGTGTCAACGTGAAACGCCCAAAAACCCGCCGCTTTATGGGTAATAGGGTCACAATCACCAACACACCAGTTGGTCAGGTGATGCTGAATATATTCAACGGTACTGCTACCGCCAGAACCTTCGCTAGAAGCCACCAGGCAATCCTCAATTCAAACTTGTTAAATTCAATCGCTTGCGCGTTGCGTGCCAAGCCCAACAAAGATATAGGCTAACTGTGCTAACACAAACCCTACAATCATGGCCAGCGGGTCAAGCTTAAAATAGCCCATCCCAAGCGCAAACAAGACTGCCGTCAGCGCAAAGCGCCAGACCGCACCCATGTACAAAATTTGCATGCTTTTGCGAGGGTCGTGGCCAGCCAACTCACCAGCGCGCAACATGCGCCAAGCCAGCAACAGCGTTGTTACTACCGTAACACTGCCACCGTAAGCTGCGGCCATCGCTATTATGCTATCCCGCAATATCCACCAGACCACCACCGCTATAAAGGTTAGCAACACCTGGTAGAGCAATAAACTTTTGTTTTTTCGGGCTAATGCCTCAGTCGTAGGGCTCACACTAACCTAGCTTATTCATCAGCTTATGTACCTTGAGCATGCCGCCAATGAAGCCCAGAACACCAAAAGACAATAAGAATAGTGGCATTGTCCCCAGCCAACTATCGATCAAGTAACCCAGAATGAATCCAGACGCTATCATCGCTGTCAACATGCTGCCTACACCCAACATAAGCGGTGAGATCATTGGCGACTTAGACAAGTGGGGAACCCTCAAAAACCCGCGGCGAGTATAGCTATGAGGGCCTTGCTACGCAAGTTATTTTTCGGCTTTCTGCACCACTAGCGTAAGCGTTCAAGGATGCCTTCCAACTGATCGAGGCTACTATAACGAATCGCCAGCGACCCTTTGCCCTTACCTTTGCTCGAATGATTAATACTGACTACCGCACCAACGCACTCAGACAACTCCAACTCTAAGCGTGCAATATTAGGGTCTTTGCCCTGGTTCGAAGGGGCGCTTTTGGGTCGCACCTGCTGCTGCACAAGCTTTTCAGTGGCACGAACAGACAAACCGTCTTTAACGACACGCAAAGCCAGGGAATATTGCTGTTCGCGTGGCAAAGTCAGCAGGCTACGTGCATGACCCATCTCAATTTCACGCGCCACGACCAGCGCTTTTACTTCTTCAGACAAAGCCAATAAGCGCAATAAATTACTTACTGCACTGCGTGAACGACCTACCGCCGAAGCTGCTTGCTCATGGGTAAAACCAAATTCATCAATCAATCGTTGTAGCGACTGTGCCTCTTCCAGCGGATTAAGGTCTTCACGCTGTATATTTTCGATCAGCGCTATAGCAATCACCGCGCGATCATCGGCCTCGCGCACGATCACTGGCACGTGCTGTAAGCTGGCTAGCTGTGCTGCGCGCCAACGACGCTCACCAGCGATAATTT
>CAYURS010000212.1:0-2255 GCA_964447165.1 uncultured Thiotrichales bacterium | reverse complement strand
GGGTACCTTCTTTTAGTGAGGTGTGATTTTGGTTAATCGTTCAACAATAAAGGTTTTTGTGTTCTGTGTGGCTTGCATGTTTGCGGGCTCAGCAATGGCAGAGACAAAAATCGGTTTCGTCAACCCTATTAAGGTGTTGGAACAGGCGCCGCAGGCTGCCACAGCACGGCAGAAACTAGAAAAAGATTTTCAGCCACGTAAAGATGAAATCATCACTGCGCAAAAGAAAGTTCAGAAGCTAGAGCAAAATCTGGTGCGCGATGCCGATACAATGAGTGAGTCAGCTCGACGTTTGCTTGAGCGCGATATTATCTCGCAAAAGCGAGACTTACGACGCGTACAGGAAGAATATCGTGAAGATTTGAATTTACGCCGTAATGAAGAGCTTGGTCAGTTGCAGCGTGAAATTTCTAAAGTGATTAAACAAATCGCTGAAGAAGGTAAATACGACCTGATTGTTGGCGAAGCCGTCATTTATGCTAGTGATGCCATTGATATCACGAATAAAGTGCTCGAACGCTTGAAGAAAACCAACAGTAAGAGAAACTAATAGACTCGCTAGTAAGCGTTACTTTAAGGAAAGGGTTGTGACCTATACACTCGCCGATCTTGCGGGACACGTTGGTGGAAGCCTTAGCAGTGGCCATGATTGTGTTGTGACAAGTGTGGCAACACTGCAGTCAGCAAATCAAGGTGATATTAGCTTTCTCGCTAATTCTCAGTACAAAAAATTTTTAGCATTAAGCAAAGCGACCGCAATCATCCTCTGTCAGCAAGACAGCGAGCTTTGCACGACGCACACTATAATATGTGCCGACCCATATCTTGCCTACGCACGTATCGCTACGTTATTGCATCCTCAACAAACCCAGCAAACTGGGCAGCATATTACGGCTGTAATAGCCGATGACGCACAAGTCGATACGACAGCCTCTATTGGTGCACACTGTGTCATCGAAAGCGGAGCTAAGATTGGCGCAGGTGTTTGTATTGGCCACGGCTGTATTATTGGTTGCGATGTTGAAATTGGTAATGATAGTCAAGTCATGGCCAATGTGGCGGTTTATCATGATTGCCAGATTGGCCAGCGCTGCTTGATTCATTCGGGCACCATTATTGGTGCTGATGGTTTTGGTATTGCTCCGTCACCAGAAGGCTGGGTGAAAGTACCGCAGTTAGGTAGAGTAGTTATCGGTGATGATGTCGAAGTGGGTGCCAATACCACCATTGATCGTGGCGCACTTGAAGATACAGTGATTGCTAATGGTGTCAAATTAGATAACCAGATTCAAATAGCACACAATGTTAGAATTGGCGAGCACACAGCTATTGCTGCTTGTGTTGGTATCGCAGGCAGTGCTCGTATTGGACGCAACTGCGTGATAGCAGGCGGTGTAGGGGTCAGCGGTCACCTGGAAATTGTTGATAATGTCACAGTGACGGCAATGTCGATGGTGACAAAATCTTTAAAAAAGGCAGGTATTTACTCATCCGGATGGGGAGCGCAGCCGCAATCGAATTGGCAGCACCAAGTAGCGGGACTGCGACGCCTACCGAATTTAATACGCCGAGTCAGAGAACTGGGTAAGTAGCCCAGGTAATTAGCCTAGATAATTAGATACACAAGTAGAATCGACACACACTGTACCCGCAAAATATAATCCATATCAGGTAACAACATACTCATGTCTAAACAAGAATATAACACCATTGATATTCAAGGTATTATTGAATATCTTCCCCATCGTTACCCGTTTTTATTGATCGATCGAGTGCTTGATTATAAAATTGGTGAATCCTTGCAGGCGATAAAAAATGTCACCATTAATGAGCCATTCTTTCAAGGTCATTTTCCGGCTATGGCCGTAATGCCTGGCGTATTGATCGTTGAGGCGATGGCGCAGGCAGCAGGAGTGCTCATTTTTCTAACGACAGATACCAAGCCTGGAGAAGATAATATCTATTACCTTGCTGGTGTTGATGGCGCACGTTTCAAGCAGCCTGTTGTGCCAGGTGATCAATTGATTGTGGATGTTAATGTGTATAAAACAGTGCGTAATATCTGGAAGTTTAAGGCGCAAGCCAGTGTTAACGGTAAGATGGTGTGCAGCGCTGAAATTATGTGCGCAGGGAAGGATCCGCGAAAGGCCCCGTCAAAGGGTCGGGGGGAGTGATACACAATAGCGCTATTGTTGATACCTCAGCATCCATTGCCAGTGATGTTGAAATAGGCCCTTACAGTATTATCGGTGCTG
>CAYURS010000211.1:0-2256 GCA_964447165.1 uncultured Thiotrichales bacterium | reverse complement strand
GCGACGTGCGATGAACGTATTCGCGTAGCAAAGGCCAAGTTGGGTGATAAGTTGGTTATTCTTGGCCACCATTATCAGCGTGATGAAGTGTATCGTCATGCCGATGTCACTGGCGATTCGCTCAAGCTGTCACAGTATGCAGCGAAGTCACAAGCTGACTACATTGTCTTTTGTGGCGTCAACTTTATGGCCGAGGTCGCCGATGTGTTATCGCGTCCTGATCAAATGGCCATGTTGCCTGATTTGGCTGCCGGTTGTTCCATGGCAGATATGGCCAATCTCGCTCAAGTTGAGCGGGCATGGCGTGAGTTGGCGACGGTACTTGATCCTGATGAAACCATTACACCCGTTACCTATATTAATTCTGCTGCTGACCTAAAAGCGTTTTGCGGTCGTCATGGCGGTATTGTTTGTACCTCAACCAATGCCAGTGATGTTATCGACTGGAGTTTTAAACAGCGCGAAAAAGTCTTGTTCTTCCCCGATGAACATTTAGGTCGTAATACGGCTGACCGTATGGGCATCCCGTTTGATCAAATGGCAGTGTGGGACTATAACCAGCCTATGGGTGGTTTAACGCCAGACGAAATTCGCCATGCCAAAGTGTTGTTATGGAAAGGCTTTTGTTCGGTGCATCAAATGTTTAAAGCAAAACACATTGATGCCTTTTTAGAAAAATATCCGAATGCCAAAATTATTGCCCATCCCGAGGCCAGCTATGAAGTTTGCCAGCGTGCCGATGAAGTTGGCTCGACTGAATATATTATCAATACCGTCAACGCCTCACCAGCTGGAACACGTTGGTTGGTAGCAACGGAATTGAACCTAGTCAATCGCCTTAATGAACAGAATCCAGACAAAGATGTGCACTTTATGTCGCCCATGATCTGCATGTGTTCAACCATGTTTCGTATCAATCCGCAGCAATTATTGTGGGTGTTAGAAAACCTGGTCGCAGGCAATGTCGTTAATCGCATTACAGTGCCAGAAGAAGAGGCTGAATATGCACGTTTAGCATTGCAACGCATGTTTGATGTGTCAGTGGCGCTCGATTAAAAACATTAATACTGATATTTAAACGCCGTGGCTGAATTACAAGGCGGTGTCGTCGTCCTGACCCACGGTGTATTAATGAGTGGCGGCATTATGTCGCGGCTACAAATGCATATCGAACGTGCAGGTTGGCAGACGGCGATATTTGATTATCCTTCCCGCACGAAAACTGTCGCTGAAAATGCCCAAGCTTTGGCTTGGTTCTTACGCAAGTTTCGGGGTCAGGCCATTTATCTTGTTGCTCACAGTTTGGGTGGTCGTGTCTGTTTAAAGTGTTTGCAAGACCATCCAGAGTTTAATGTCCGACGTTTTGTTGCTATCGGTACGCCATTTTTGGGCAGTGACGTGGCAAAAACCCTGTCTCGTTATCAGTTTGGCCGTTGGTTATTGGGTGAAAGTATCGGTGAGGGTGGCCTGACTACTGTTGCGGCTGACTGGCAAGGTGGGACAGATATTGGTGTGATTGCCGGTTCTTACCGGATAGGAGTGAGTTTTATCACGGGTGGCTTGCAGCGACCGCATGATGGTACAGTTACTGTGGCATCGACTAAACTCCCTGGTCTAGCTGACCATACGGTTGAACGGCATTCACACACCTTGTTGCTTTACTCTGAATATGTGGCGATCCAAGTGATTCATTTTATCGATTTCGGCTTTTTTAAGCAGAATTAAATCCCCCCTTAATCACGGCGGCTAGCAATGGTAAACTTACCCGATTATTCAATAAGCTAAGGAACCTTTGATCCATTCATGAACTTGACTCTTGCACCTGAAATATCCAGCTTCTGCGTTGTGAATCTTCGAAATAGCCCGCTATTACGTGCGAGTCACGTCTTGAGTCTGGCCCCGTGGATATTATGTGGTTCAGGCACAATCTACTTCGTTCAGAATAAATCAGAGGCTCCCTAAAGAAGAAAATATGGCCGGACACAGTAAATGGGCAAACATTCAGCATCGCAAGGGCGCGCAAGATAAAAAGCGCGGCAAAGTTTTTACCAAATTAATTCGAGAAATTACTGTCGCTGCACGGGCCGGTGGCGGTGATGTGGCAGCAAATCCTCGTTTACGTTTGGCGGTGGATAAAGCGCTAGGCGCCAACATGACTAAAGATACAATTGAACGTGCGGTTAAACGTGGTTCAGGTGATATCGATGGTGAAAATTACGAAGAAGTACGCTATGAGGGCTATGGCCCAGGTGGCAC
>CAYURS010000210.1:0-2263 GCA_964447165.1 uncultured Thiotrichales bacterium | reverse complement strand
GCTTGATTCTCTTTAGGGCGCCTCTATTAATTCATGAACGAGTATCTTGAGCACCGACAACGTCATCTCTGCGTTATACCCCAAGGGTTCGTTTTTCGCCTTGATCTAACGTTGTGGGTTGTCAATCTATCTCGCCCAGAATTAATAGAGATGCCCTTTAGCAGGACAACGATGAATACAACGAATTGCAGTAATGTTAGCACAAATAAACAGGTAAATATTTTGCTGAAGTTAGTGTGATCTTTCCTTCTTTTAGCTGAGTGAATACATTACAATCAAGCGGCAGGGTTATTAATTTTTGGTGGTAGTAAGGTGGCGATGTTTATTAGACAAGTACTGGCTCTGAATAGATGATGTCAGAACATTCAAATTCCGGCCGCTTCGTTAGTCGTCTTACTCGCGACACACTCGCACTTATTCTCGCTGGCGGGCGCGGTTCACGCTTAAAGCAACTTACCAGCTGGCGTGCAAAACCGGCCGTACCCTTTGGTGGCAAGTTTAAGATTATCGATTTTCCACTTTCAAATTGTATTAACTCGGGTATACGTCGAGTTGAGATAATGACCCAGTACAAGGCACATTCGCTGATTCGTCATATTCAGCAAGGATGGAGCTTTTTGCGTGCTGAGCTCAATGAATTTATTGAATTGTTGCCAGCGCAACAGCGTATTGCAACCTCTTGGTATTCAGGCACGGCTGACGCCGTTTATCAAAATCTGGATATTATCAAAGGCCACCAGCCGGGTTATGTACTCATCTTAGCGGGTGATCATGTCTATAAGATGGACTACGGCCCGATGATTGCCTATCACGTTGCGCAAGAGGCCGACTTGACTATAGGCTGCATCGAAGTTCCTGTTGAACAAGCTAAAGCATTTGGTGTGTTGGGTGTTGATGATGATCAGCGTATTCGACGCTTTATCGAAAAGCCGGAGCAGCCAGATTGCGTGCCTGGGCAGCCAGACAAATCATTGGTATCGATGGGGATTTATATTTTTAATGCCGATTTTTTATATGAGCAACTTTATCGTGATGCCTATAATGTTAATTCGAGTCACGATTTTGGCAAAGATATTATTCCGGATGTGATTGAGCGCTATCGCGTGATGGGCTATCCGTTTCGCGATGCAATGGGTGGCCAGGCTTACTGGCGTGATGTGGGTACGGTAGATTCGTTTTGGGAGGCTAATCTCGAGCTGATTGGTATTACACCGGATCTCAACCTTTATGATGATGAATGGCCGATTTGGACTTATCAGTCACAGTCTCCGCCAGCAAAATTTATTTTTGATGATGAAGATAGGCGTGGCATGGCTGTTGACTCTATGGTGTCTGGTGGCTGTATTATTTCTGGAGCATCAGTAAAACATTCCTTGTTGTTCTCTGGTGTTACCGTGCACTCTTATAGTTCGCTTGAAGATTGTGTCGTGCTACCTGATGCCGAGATCGGCGAGAGTTGTCGTTTACGCAAGGTCGTTATTGATTCTGATTGCATTATTCCTCAGGGCACTAATATTGGCTATGATGCGAAAGCCGATGCGGAAAAATATTATGTGTCACCAGGTGGCGTTACGCTCGTCACCCCTGATATGTTGGCTTAGCAAGTTCGCTATGGAGGGTAGCCAGGCTAAGATCAACGTTGTGCTCTATTGGCATATGCATCAGCCTGATTACCGTGACCCTGATGATGGTCATTACCATCTTCCCTGGACCTATCTACACACCATAAAAGACTATGTCGATATGGTGGCCTTAATTGAGGAGAACCCTCAAGCGAAAGCAGTTATTAATTTTGTGCCGACCTTGTTAGAGCAGATTGACGACTATGCCCACCAGATTTTTGATTTCATTAATGACGGTAAACCAATAAGAGACAGCTTGTTAGCCGCTCTCGCCGAAGGGCGCTTTCCTGAGGCTAGCGCAGCACGTTTAGAGCTGGCAAAAGCATGCTTGCGCGCCAATGAAATGCGCATGATCGAGCCTTTTAAAGATTATCATGAGCTGGCTAAATTGGTGCATCAGCTGGAAGCTACGCCACATCAATTTATGTATCTTAATGATCAGTTCTTTATAGATTTATTAGTTTGGTATCACATTGTTTGGTTAGGTGCGACAGTCCGGCGTGGCAATGAAAAAATTGATCGCTTAGTGAAAAAAGGCCGTGATTTTAATGCTGAGGATCGACGTGAATTAATCACTATTATCCATGACCTGATTTGGCATGTTATTGGCCGTTATAAAAAATTGTCAGAAACGGGCCAAA
>CAYURS010000209.1:0-2281 GCA_964447165.1 uncultured Thiotrichales bacterium | reverse complement strand
CTATGCAGGGTGGGATGCCAAGAAAACGGGTGCTGACTTAGAAGGAGATTGGGATGCCCAGTTTTCCATGTATGAAAATGCCTATCCTGAGTTGGCAGATGAATATAAACGGCGTATGGCTGGGGAATTGCCAGCTGATTGGGCAGATAAAGCGGCGGCTTATGTCAAGGACGTTAATGCTAAAGCCGAGAAAATTGCGACCCGTCAGGCGTCACAAAAAGCGATTGAAACGTTTGCACCAATGTTGCCGGAGTTGTTAGGTGGCTCAGCTGATTTGGCGCCTTCTAATTTGACCATGTGGTCAGGCTCTAAGAGCATGACAGCGACAGCTGATGGCGACGCCAACTATATTCACTACGGCGTGCGTGAGTTTGCCATGTCAGCCATTATGAATGGCATCGTTATTCACGGTGGGTTTATCCCATACGGCGCTACGTTCCTCGTTTTTTCTGATTATGCCCGCAATGCAATGCGCATGGCAGCGTTGATGAAGATTCAAAGTATCTTTGTGTTTACCCATGACTCGATTGGTTTGGGTGAAGATGGCCCGACTCACCAGCCGGTTGAGCATGTCAGCTCATTGCGTATTATTCCTGGCATGCATGTTTGGCGCCCGTGTGATGCGGTCGAGTCTGCTGTCAGTTGGAAAGTGGCAATTGAGAGTCAGAATCAGCCAAGTACCTTGGTATTTTCACGTCAGGGCTTGCCGCATCAGCCGCGTAACGATGTGCAGATTGCCAATATCGAAAAAGGCGGTTATGTCTTATTGGATGGTGGCACCAATCCCGATGCGATCATCATCGCTACCGGTTCTGAGGTTGAACTTGCTGTTGAGGCGGCCAAGGCGTTGTCAGGTAAGAATATTCGCGTGGTATCGATTCCGTGTCTGGAAATTTTTGAAGCGCAAGATGCCGCCTATAAAGCATCAGTATTGCCAAGCGCGGTGACTGCTCGTGTTGCGGTTGAAGCTGGTGTTCCTCACATTTGGAAAGGCTATGTTGGCTTTGGCGGAAAAGTGATTGGCATGACCACTTTCGGTGAGTCTGCGCCAGCTGGCGACTTGTTTAAACACTTTGGCTTTACTGTGGATAATGTTGTTGCCGCGGTCAACGATGTGCTGGCTTAAAAAGTATTGCTAGCCAAAAACGTTTTTGTTAAAACTATTTAGGGAGTTGATATGAGCATTAAAGTAGCAATCAACGGCTATGGCCGTATTGGTCGTAACGTTTTACGTGCCCTCTATGAGTCAGGCCGTAATAATGAAATCGAGATCGTTGCAATTAACGATTTGGGCGACAGCAACACCAATGCTCATTTGACTAAGTACGACTCCGTACACGGAAAATTCAATGCCGACGTTTCTGTTGATGGCGATTATATGGTCGTCAATGGCGATCGTATTCGTGTGATTGCTGAACGTGATCCGTCCAAACTGCCTTGGGCCGAGCTGGGCGTGGATGTAGTGCATGAGTGCACCGGTTTTTTTGCTAATAAAGAAAAATCCTCTGCACATTTAGCGGCTGGTGCTAAAAAGGTTATCATTTCTGCGCCAGGCGGTGGTGATGTGGATGCGACGATTGTTTACGGTGTTAACCACAAGGTTTTAAAATCTACGGATACAGTGATCTCTAATGCCTCGTGTACAACTAACTGTTTAGCGCCCTTAATCAAACCTATCCATGACCGTATCGGTATTGAGCATGGTTTGATGACAACGATTCATTCTTATACTAATGATCAGGTTCTAACAGACGTTTATCATTCAGATTTGCGCCGCGCGCGTTCGGCCACCTTGTCGCAAATTCCCACCAAGACAGGTGCCGCTGTGGCCGTGGGTTTGGTTATGCCTGAATTGAACGGTAAACTGGACGGTTTTGCTATGCGTGTGCCGACAGCCAATGTCTCAATCGTTGATTTGACCTTCGTGCCAAAGAGGCCAACGAGCAAAGAAGCCATTAATGTGATTTTGAAAGAAGCGTCTGAAGGCGAACTGAAAGGTATTTTGAATTACAGTGACGGGCCCATGGTATCGATTGATTTTAATCATGATCCTGCGTCTTCAACTTATGATGCCACTTTGACTAAGGTGATTGCCAGCAAATTGATTAAGGTTTGTGCCTGGTATGACAACGAGTGGGGTTTTTCAAATCGGATGCTTGATACCACCGTCGCCTTGATGAATGCTAAATAGTTTTAGTATTTGATATTTTTTTGGTGGCCGCTTTTGCGGCCACCGCTGTTTCTGGAGTTTCTGATGTCAGTTTTGAAGATGATGGACCTG
>CAYURS010000208.1:0-2281 GCA_964447165.1 uncultured Thiotrichales bacterium | reverse complement strand
ACTGGCTATGAAGAGGCTGCCGCACAAGGTTTAATCGCTGGCATCAATGCCGCACGCAGTGCGAAAGAATTAGATTGTTGGAGTCCAGGTCGTGACCAGGCTTACATCGGCGTGATGATAGATGACCTTATTACACGCGGCACCTTAGAACCCTATCGTATGTTCACCAGCCGTGCTGAATATCGCCTGTTATTACGTGAAGACAATGCCGACCAACGTTTAACCGAGAAAGGTCGTGAATTAAATCTAGTGGATGATTTTCGTTGGCAAAAATTTGCAGTGAAAATGGAACAGCTAAATAAAGTGAATGGCAATCTTGATGAATGTAGCTTAGACCCCAATGAGCTCGATACAGAGCAAACAGAACTATTATTAGGTTGTAAGATCAATGAAAAAATAAAAGCACGTGATATCTTAAAAAGACCTAATATTAGTTATGTTAATTTAATGCGCCTTGTTGGTGTTGATACTGAAAAACTTGATCCTGCCGTGATCGAACAAATCGATATCGATGCCAAATATTCCGGTTATATCGAACGCCAGCAAGCCGAAATTGAACGCCAAAAGCGTCACCAAAGCATGCCAATTCCACAAGGTCTGGATTACACTAATGTCACCAGTTTGTCATCAGAGCTACGGCAAAAGCTCGGTGAACATCGCCCTGAAACGCTAGGTCAAATGGCGCGCATACCGGGTGTCACCCCAGCAGCGCTATCGGTGTTGCGTATCTATCTAAAGAAAACGGGACACGGCTAAGCGATAGCGCGACACATTGTTGCTAAAGCTATACATATACTCTTATAAATGTATAGAAAATTAGAAAATATATGCATATAGCGAGTTTGGTCTAATGCCGAAGCACGATTTCATCTCTGGCCCTGTTGGCCGATTGCAAATTATTTATCGCCAATCTAATCAAAATTTACCCGCAGTATTAATTTGCCACCCACATCCGCAATACGGTGGCACGATGCATAATAAAGTCACCTATCGTATTGCTAAGGCGTTTTCGGACAAAGGTTACTCTGTGTTGCGCTTTAATTTTCGTGGTGTTGATTTGAGTGAAGGTGAATGGGCCGATGGAGTGGGTGAGATCGAGGACGCGAAAGTATGCATCGATTGGTTGGCGGCAAAACATTCGAAGATTTGGTTAGCAGGGTTTTCCTTTGGCGCCTATGCGGGATTAAAAGCAATTGCAGAAGATGAACGTGTTGAACGTTTATTCGTTGTTGCGCCCGCGGTATCGTTATATGATTTTTCTTTCCTCGATAATGAGCGACGACCCTTAACGGTAGTGCACGGTACAGACGATGAAATTGTGCCTTATGACCAGGTAAGTCGCTGGGCGCTCACACACCCCACTGCGGTTTTACATTCTATTGACGAGGCAGGGCATTTCTTTCCTAGGCATACAAATGAGATGCTAGCCGCCCTATTGTTAGAGGTTACCTAATTAGCACATCTTATTTGTATGCCCGTTATCGATTAAGATGAGGTTAATGTCTACTAACAATATCAATAATGAGACGATGAGCCTGGCTGATTCGCTGGCGTCTATGTCTTTGCGGGCCTCAGTGGATCAATGCGCTCAGTTAAGTCAGTATTTAGCGCTATTAGCAAAGTGGAACCGGGTCTATAATTTAACGGCGATTCGTGATCCTGAGCAGATGATAAGCGAACATCTGCTCGACAGTTTGTCGTTGACACCGTATGTTAGTGGGTCGCGTGTGCTGGATGTTGGCACAGGTGGCGGTTTGCCAGGAATACCCTTGGCGATTCTGTTACCCAGTATCGAATTTACTTTATTGGACTCAAACGCTAAAAAGACCCGTTTTGTACAGCAGGCCGTGATTGAACTCAAACTCAATAATGTTGACGTGGTGTGTAGTCGTATCGAGGACTATCAGCCTGATGCTGCGCCACAACAGATTACCAGCCGCGCCTTTGCCAAGCTGCGGCAGTTTGCCGATGGCGTGGCGCATCTTTGTGCTGCCAAAACGCAATTACTAGCGATGAAGGGCAAGGTTCCATATGAAGAAATAGCCGAGTTGGGCGATGTTGAGACCGAGGTGATTGCGTTGACTATTCCGACGATGACAGCAGAACGTCATTTGGTGTGCTTTACCCCGAAAGCGGGCATAGACTTTGATGCAAGGGCAGACCATGGCTGATATTAAAGCGCAGGTATTTGCTGTTGCCAACCAGAAAGGCGGCGTGGGTAAAACCACGACGACGATCAATCTGGCTGCATCGCTAGCGGCGACCCAGCGCAAAGTGCTTT
>CAYURS010000207.1:0-2300 GCA_964447165.1 uncultured Thiotrichales bacterium | reverse complement strand
TAAAACAACTCAAAAAAGCTAATGGCGCATACCATATTGTATTAGAAAACGGTGAGTGCGTTGACGCTGACTTAGTTATTTCTGCCATCGGTTTGCGCGCACGCACCGCGCTTGCCAAACAAGCAGGCTTGACTGTAAATCGAGGCATTGTCGTTGCTGCTAACTTACAAAGTTCAAATGAATCAATCTACGCCTTGGGCGATTGTGCCGAGGTTGAAGGGCAGGTTCTGCCCTATGTGATGCCGATTATGCACTGTGCGCGGGCATTGGCAAAAACACTGACTGGCGAGACAACAGCCGTTGTCTATCCCATTATGCCAGTGATTGTTAAAACCACCTTACACCCAATTGTTGTCGCAGGAATCACCCATGGTGATGATGTTTCCTGGCAGATAGAAAATATAGGCGATGGCGTTAAGGCCATTGTAATAAATAACGCCAATGAGATGACAGGGTTTTGTCTGACAGGCGTAGCGGCGAATAAAGAAAAGCAGACCTTATTAAAAGAAATATTGCCTCACGCTTAACCGGCAGAGAAGCGTTGGTTGGTTTGTGTGATTTATCGTTGCCACGCTCCAGCGTGGCAACGATAAAAAGACTGTTCGTGCTGAGGCAACTTGCTGAAGGCTCATTCATGTGCTACATTTAATATACTTTATTTATGCGCATACATAATGAGGGTTTATAAATGCCACAAATTTATGATGAAACTGCCTCGAAAAAATCAGCAAATTTAAGTGTAAACAGCGACTTACTTAAAAAAGCTCGCAGTTTGAAAATAAATCTATCTGCTGCATTAGAACGTGCTTTAGTGCTACAAGTGAAGCAAGCGGCGCGTAAAACTTGGCTAATAGAAAATAAAAAAGCACTCAAAAATTTAAATGAATTAGCAGATAAAAACGGCCTGTTTTCCGACCCATACAGGAAGCTTTGATGGGCCAATACGCGTTATATAAAAATGAAAACAAGGATTCAAAAAAAGCATATCCTTACTTTGTTAATGTCCAAAGTGATTTATTGGATGAACTAAACTCAAGAATTGTAATCCCATTATCTCCGCTGAAAACACTCGAAAATACGAATGCAAAAAAACTTTGCCCTATCATAGATATTGAAGAAGGCTGCTTTGTTTTACTTACTCATCAATTAACCTCCGTTCCTAAATCTATTCTAAAGAAAGAAATAACTTCCCTTGAAAAATTTAGGCACGAAATACTTGGCGCTATTGATTTATTATTGACGGGCATATAATGATCAAGATCTCGGCGGTATTTTGTTATCGTTTTTTTATCGTTCCCATGCTGGAGCGTGGGAATGATAAAAAACGTCTGGTAAATAGTTTAGCCTTAGCCATGATATAAGCCACTTTGATTTGGCTAGCCTGACTAGCAAAGCAGAAATTTTGGCCTCAAAAAATATTTCCCCGAGCGGTTAAATACGCAAATATCTTCTGTGCTCGCTATTATTTTTTATACCCGATACTTGAGTTGTTGCCGAGACTAGACATAATAGAAATGCTTGGACATAAAAAAAGGGCATCTCATAAGAGACGCCCTTTAATACTATTCCTATAGTTAGTGTTTAACTACAAGTTAGTGCCTTGTTTTAGATCAAGTCTGCAGCAAAGCTGTAGCTGAAACCAACAGCGATAGCTGTCGCATCATCACCAGCATTTGGAGCACCAGTTGAATGGCTTGATGTATGTGGTGCAGAGACAAAGCCGTAGGCTGCGTTGTCGTCGTTGCTGATCGCTGAGTAGATAACATACCAGCCAGCATTATCAGTCAGATCACCGAAATAACCCAGTGAGAAGTGATCAGAGCCAGAGTTGTCAACAGTATCGATATCATCAGCCGAGATGTAAGCAGCACGGATAGAGCCATGACCAAGGTTGAATGTACCAGCAAGCCAGAAAGAATCGCGCTCAAAACCAGCTTCTTCGATCTGTTCGATAGCAGCAGTAACGGTTGCACTGCCAAAGTTAACGCTACCGACTAATTTCGTCGCAGTATTATCCATAGCAGCATCGTTATCATCTATGGAGAGACCAATCAAGAATCGGTCGTTGCTATAGTTAGCTTGTATACCGTAGGCGTTAGGGCCACCGTCGGTATCTTCAGCACCGTATTGTGCATGCCAAGTGAAGCCATTGATGTTAGGACCAAACCAGATGACCGCGTTACCAATGCCACCATCAAAGTAAGAAGTACCACCGACGCCTGCAGTATTACCTAAAAGAGAGCTATAGTCAGCGATAGTACCTTGAAATGGATCTAAACCATGTGACAAGGTTTTCCAAG
>CAYURS010000206.1:0-2309 GCA_964447165.1 uncultured Thiotrichales bacterium | reverse complement strand
TTAACCTTATCAATAGCCATGGTGGTAGTGCTGTGGGCTTGACGGGTAAGGATGGCGGCTTGTTACGCGCTGAGAAACTGATTGTCACGCGCAAGACCCCGGCACTCACTGCCCCTGAGATTATCGATATCGGCCATGTGGGTAAAGTGGTTGGCATTAACACCAGTGTTGTCGATATGCTAACAAGTGGTAACTTTATCCCTGTCATTGCACCGATAGGCGTTGGTAAAAAGGGCGAGTCTTATAACATCAATGCAGACCTTGTCGCAGGCAAACTGGCAGAAGTGCTTAAGGCCGAAAAACTCATTTTGCTGACTAATGCGGCGGGGGTATTGAATCGTGATGGTGATGTATTATCAGGGCTAAAGGCCAAAGATATTCAAGCGCTCATCGACAGTGGTGAGATTCATGGTGGTATGTTGCCCAAGGTAGATTGCGCAGTTGATGCCTTGTTAGGTGGTGTATCGACAGCCCATATCATTGATGGCCGCGTACAGCATGCTGTATTGCTGGAGATATTTACTAACGAAGGAGTAGGCACCTTGATTCGAGCTTAGACGCTGACAGGCAGCTTCTGGTGGTATCTAAATCTATTGGGCGGTTGAGCTGGTGCGTATAGTGCCAGTTAATATGCGGTATAACTCTAAATCTTGATTGAACGTATCGCGTGTTCGGTTTTGTTCAGTGCGTTTTTCTTTAATAAATACTTCGGCTATATTAATTTTGCTGCGTGTTCCAGCAATCTCTGCTTTAAGTAATTTTGGTGTCTTTTTGCCGCTGCGTTCAAAAGAGGCGGCGTCTTTGATGAGTGCTTCGAGATCTAGCCGCAAGCCGCCAAGATTCGCTTCGACGAAGTTAATGCTGACCTGAATTGACTCGATATTGCGATCACGTGTCGCGATGAGATCAGATTCATCACGATAATTGGCGACCAAATTGCGCTGATAGCGCTCAACTTGACGCTGATTCTCTTCTTCTTTCTTGCGCAGAGCGGCTTGTTGCCGCTCAGTTATAATTGCTTCTCTAGTCTTGGCTTCCTCTACGATGACTGAACGAACCCCTGAATCATTGATGATCTCTCTTTTACGGTTTACATGCATTGGTGGGACGTGGTCACTGTAATGAATATTACCGTTTGCATCAGTCCATTTATATAACTTGGCAGCCGCGATGGGTGACAACAAGCATAAACTTAGGCTAATACTGGCCAATAAACCAAACCTAGACGTCAATTTTTGACTTGGACTCAACATATCACGCTATATTAGCGAATCACATGCCGATAATCGAGTGAGAGGCCATTTTTAGACGGACTAAGCTACACGTACTTATGTGCGTATTGTTTGTTGCCAATGCATTCCCCGTATTTGTTAGTGGTGTTGGACTCATTCAGCCATCGTACTGATATTTCTTGGTCTTACCTTTAGCGTGGCTCTAAGAGCCTAGCGGGTTAGGATGTATCTACTACGGCAGTACGAAATGAGCCTATTTTTCCGCTCGCCTTGTTACGATCTCCTAAGTTTACAGACTTCTAACGGCCCATAAAGTTGCTAGTGCCATATAGCATATAGAGTTAGATGTCGGCATGACAATCCGCTACTTGAGGGGGAAAATTGCGCCAGCAAGACCAGTTTACCCTGATTTATACTAGCAACGGGCTTGTCCAGCGTATTCATTGGCGCAGCAATCATTATCAACGTGTTTGACTGAGTAGCACGTGCCGCGCTTCGGTGTTTTGACCATTTTTATTAGTTTAGCGGTTTATTCCTTTCTCAAACCTGAATCAGGTCAGTTTGTTACCTTAAAACGCCGTGATATTAGGGCAGTGCTTATTGGTGGGCAGCGCATTAGTGATAATTGATATTTTGAATGGCCTTGGTTACTAGCCTCGATTATAGGCTTGTGATAGAGAGAGTATATGGGTAAATATTTGTCGATTGTTAAAGGCAATTAGCTGATGAAGCACGGCTTTAAATTGATTACCTTGCTCATTAGTTTGAAGCTTATCTTAGCTTAGGAGCCTCTGATTAAGTCTGGGCTCTCAAGGTTTTCGTTCATGACTTAATCAGAGGTTCCTTAATATTAGTCAGCGTCTCCCCACATTACAACCTAATGATATTGTTGGGTCAGCATCACAGTGGCGTCCCGCTATAGCGTCGCCTAAAGCGCCTACTATTGGTACAGCTTTGGACAAAGACTGCGGCCATTGCCTGTAAGCTGTGTCTTGTTGCAAACGCGACTGTGTCGTTGATCCCGCCAAAATAGCCTTGGCGGTGTACTTAGGCTGATGTTGACAAAAATGCCCCACG
>CAYURS010000205.1:0-2312 GCA_964447165.1 uncultured Thiotrichales bacterium | reverse complement strand
GTATAAAGCAAAGCATGATTGTAAGTAGTGCATAACTTAAGACATGTGCTATGACTGCAGCTGACATTAAACGATTAAAAGAACAACTACTGGTATTGAAAGTGGACATTCAAGCGCAGGAAGAAAACTTCAAAGAGACGAGTAAGCCTATTGACCTAGATCAGGCAAAAATAGGGCGGTTGTCGCGTATGGATGCAATGCAGGGACAAGAAGTGGCGCTTGAAGCATCACGGCGGCGTAAGAGCCAGCTTCTGAAAGCCGATAGTACGCTGTGTCGAATAAAAGTAGGTGAATATGGTTATTGTTTTCTCTGTAATGAAGCAATTGATATTCGACGTCTCGACTTTGACCCCACTGTTGCCTATGGTATTCAATATGCCGAGACACTGGAATAATTTTTAGTTAAACAACAACGCAGCAAGACCCGGATTATTTACACGCTGTGATCCCGTAATAATTCAGTATGCCCGGTTGCGATCGCATCGCCAAATCCATGTTCTATATTGCCATCGGCACCTTAGGTGGCTGCCGCTGGAATCCAACCAAAAAGCTCGCCATACAAATGTGGGAGAATCGCCAAATCGATGCTGATAGCGGCGTACCTAGAGAGCTGTCAAACAATCATCGTCATTATTTTTTACTAAAAAGGTGTCTACCCCTATTATCTTGATCTGTATTCCACGACAATAGCGTGTTGGGGTGTGATGCGCAGAGGGGATAAACAAATGAATGACGAAAAGATTACCGTTGTCGCCACAGAAAGTGGACAGTCTATGCAAGTGGTTGTGTTTAGTAAGGCCACCAATCTCATTAAGGTGATCGTTGGCGAGGGCGTGCACAGCGTCACCTGTGATCTCATACCAACTAGTAATGGACTAGCCTATGCTGGCAGTGTTATGGGTAGGGAACTTGTCTACAAAAAAGCACCCAAAGAAGTTCAGACTGAGTTAGGGAAACCAAAGTCAGCTTTAGGGCGATCGCGGAATTTTATTAACTAAAATTTAGGTTTTTTTTGTAACATTTTTTTCCATAAAAGTGCAATAATATATTGCGAAGAACAGTTATTTTAAGGGGAAAAACTTTTTTGTGGAAATAATAGCTTCGTCGATTTTCGTTCCTGATATGCAGATTGCGGATAATGACTCCGCAATTTCCAGAATGAAAAACTTAAAAGTTTGCTGTCTTCTCTAACTGTGCCTTCAAACTTGCCAAAGTCGATTGTAATTCCACCAAACGTTTTTGTTCCTTCGCGACAACCTCTGCAGGAGCTTTACCGGTAAATCCGGGGTTCGATAATTTTTTATCTAAGGCCACTATCACTTTATCAGTTTTTTCGATCTCTTTATTAAGCCGTTTAAGCTCGGCGTCTTTATCAATTAAACCTGCCATAGGGATTAAGACTTTCATTTTACCGACTAATGCGGTAGCAGATTCGGCTGCCTCATCGTCTGCATTAAGCCAGGTAATTCTTTCTAGTTTAGCGAGACTAAGCAAAAAGGGTTTATGTTTGGTGAGATATTTTTGGTCTTGTTCACAGCCGTCTTGCAGCATAATGCTGAGACGTTTTCCGGGCGAGATATTATAGCCACTGCGGATCTTACGTACGCCTAAAACAAGTGTCTTGATCCAATTGATTTCGTTAACGGCTTGTTTGTCATTGATGAAATTATCAGCTTGTGGATAGCCTTGTAACATAATGGTTTTGCCTTCGATATTTAATAAAGGCATGACACGTTGCCACAGTTCTTCGGTAATAAACGGCGTGATAGGGTGAAGCAAACGCAATATGGTTTCTAATATGGACAATAGCGTGTAACGGGTATGTGCTTTGCTGGCTTCATCGATGCTATTGTCACTCAACAGTGGCTTGGTCAGTTCAAGATACCAGTCGCAATACTCATCCCATACCAGGGAATAAATTCCTTGTGCGGCATGATCAAAGCGATATTTGTCGATTTGATCGCTGGTTTTCTCTACACAGTCACGTAACACGCTTTGCATCCAGCGATCTGCAATAGAGGCTTTGTTGTCATCTCTAGCGATGGTTTGACCTTCGCAATTCATCATCACGTAGCGTGTGGCATTCCATAGCTTATTACAGAAGTTGCGATAGCCTTCGATACGCCCCATGTCGAATTTAATGTCGCGTCCGGTGGACGCTAAGCTAGCAAAGGTAAAGCGTAGTGCGTCGGTGCCAAAGGCAGGGATACCATCAGCAAAGTCTTTGCGTGTGGCCTTTTCAATTTTTGGTGCCATATCAGGCTGCATTAAATTGGCGGTGCGTTTGTTGACTAATGTTTCAAGTTCGATGC
>CAYURS010000204.1:0-2336 GCA_964447165.1 uncultured Thiotrichales bacterium | reverse complement strand
ACCCTGTTTATTTCATTCAGCTTTGGCTAGCGCCACTACACACAAACCAACATTGAATTTTAGTTAGCTTTTTTCTTTATCGTCAGCTTCTCTTTAATACGTGCTGCCCTACCGGTTAAACCACGTAGGTAGTAAAGCTTAGCACGACGAACAGCACCGCGACGCACTACTTTTATGCTGTCAACCGCTGGGCTATGCGTTTGAAAAACACGCTCAACACCTTCACCATGCGATAATTTACGCACGGTAAACGCTGAATTCAAACCACGGTTACGTTTGGCGATAACAACACCGGCAAAGGTCTGCAAACGCTCGCGTGTTCCTTCAATCACCTTCACTTGAACCTCAACAGTATCGCCAGGGCTAAATGCAGGGACATCGGACTTCAACTGTTCGGCTTCTAGCTGGTTAATGATATTGCTCATTGGGAATAACTCCTAAAAATAAAACTGTTTAATCGTTACGCTTAATCACTTCTTGCCGGCCAATAAATTCATCCAGCAAGCAACGTTCTTCATTACTTAAGCGGCGCTCTGCAATCAACTCTGGACGTCGCAACCAGGTTCGACCCAAGGCCTGCTTTAAGCGCCAACGACGAATCTTTTCGTGGTCACCGCTGAGCAATACACTGGGTACTGCGACATCGTCCAACACTTCCGGGCGCGTGTAATGCGGGCAATCCAGCAGTCCTTGAGCAAATGAATCTTGCTGCGCCGAATCAGCATCACCTAGCACCCCGGGCAACCAACGCAACATGGCATCAATTAACACCATGGCCGGCAACTCACCACCACTTAGTACATAATCGCCGATAGATAATTCCATATCGACTTCGGCATCGATGATACGTTCATCAAGGCCTTCATAACGCCCCGCCACTAACAATAAACGGGGTCGCGCTATTAATTCTTGCAAAGTCGAATGATCTAACACCCGACCTTGCGGTGACAAATAGACACAATATGCCTTATCTGTCGCTGCCAACTGTGCTGCCTTAATGGCATTACGCAAAGGCTCAACCTGCATCACCATGCCTGGGCCACCGCCATACGGTCGATCATCGACATTACGATGCTTGTCTTGCGTGAAATCGCGTGGATTCCACATCGCAAACTGGAGACGCTCGCTTTGCAACGCTCGACCCACTACGCCGTAGTCAGTCAGTGCTGCAAACATTTGCGGAAACAAGGTCACGATATCAATGCGCTTTATCATGACATCTATCTAAACCTTGGCTAAACCTTAACTAAACCTGGCTAAAACTCTGGATCCCAATCAACCTCGATTGTTGCACTGTCAAGATCAATCTGTCGAACCACATCACCGCGTATATACGGCACATAATGTTCGTGCTTGTCTGTGTCGCCACTACTGCGAACAATCATTACATCGTTGGCACCCGTTGCAATCAAATGACTGACTTTACCGAGCGTATAACCATCTATTGTAACGACTTTAAGACCAATTAAATCAGCCCAATAATATTCATCTTTAGCAATCGCAGGCAATTCTGAGCGCTCAATAGCAATCTCAGTGCTGACAAAGTTTCGTGCAAACTCAGGCGTCTCGAACCCTTCAATCAACGCCACCAAACCCTTACCGTGACGCCGCCCTTCAATTAGTCGCCGCTTTTTCCAACCATCTTGCAGGCCAAGCTGCCAGCAACGGTACTGCAATATATTCTCGATCGGATCAGTGTAAGAACGGATTTTCACCCATCCCTTAACACCATAAACCCCAGCGATATGGCCGACCACGACCTTACTCAGGGTTAACCCGGAGCCTAATTTAGACGTCAAGATTGAACGCTGTTAGACTCGGTGCTATTAGACTTAATCAATTTATGAACGCGATCTGAAGGCTGTGCACCTTGGCTTAACCAATAATCAATGCGTTCAGATTTGAGCTGCAAACGGACTTCTTGGCCGGTTGCAACCGGATTAAAAAACCCAACGCGCTCGATATAGCGGCCATCACGCGGCATGCGCGAATCCGCAACAACAACGTGATAAAACGGCCGTTTCTTAGCACCACCCCGTGCCAGACGGATTGTGACCATGCAATACTCTCCAGAAAAATTCGATATTTCGGTAAAAACGGCGGATTATAGCTAATATTGAGGCTAAAAGTATAGCCTATTTTACCCCTACTTTATCGCTCCTAGCATTACCTTAGTGACAACTCATTATTAAACAGAACTTGCCTTATTTACCAGCACTCTGCCAAATACGCTCCGCCAGCCGTCAATTGGATCAATACCGCCGCGCTTACAGGCTTGCAGATCTGTGTTCACAACCCTTCAGAACCCACCTTTACAGGTCAGTATCGGTATTTCA
>CAYURS010000203.1:0-2339 GCA_964447165.1 uncultured Thiotrichales bacterium | reverse complement strand
TTGACAATCCTCATGCCCCTTACCAGCAACCAAAACAACATCCTCTTTGCCCGCTTGCTCAAGACAAAACAAAATCGCTTTGGTACGGTCTCGTTCCACGCGAACGTTATGATCAACGGCCATACCCAACAGAATGTCATCAACAATGACTTGGGGCAGCTCATGGCGTGGGTTGTCATCAGTCACCACAACGACATCCGCATAGCGTTGTGCGACCTCGCCCATTTTTGCGCGCTTGGTCTTATCACGCTCGCCGCCACAACCAAACACCACATATACTTTGCCAACGCAGCCTGACTTAATCGTAGACAACGCCATCTCCAAGGCCGCAGGCGTGTGCGCATAATCAACAAACACTTGTGTTTGACCCTGCGCACCAAACCGCTCCATGCGACCGATAACCGGCTGCGTTTGCGCTAATTTCTTCAGTGCCACATCAAAATCAACGTCATTGGCCAGCATTGCTGCCAAAACTGCCAGCAGGTTTTCCGCATTAAAACGTCCAAGCACAGAACTTGCCAGCATGGCGCTGCCATGAGGGCTTTCGATATTGATTTCTATACCAGCGATACTGGATTTTCGAATGGATCCTCGAATCATTGGCTTGGCCGACGCACTATGACAATCTTCGTCACTAAGGCCATAGCTATATAGCTCGACATTAGCTGGCAAACTATTTGCTAACTGAGCACCATAGGCATCATAAACATTGACTACCGCATACCTTAGCCCGCTAATCTCAAACAAGCGCCGCTTGGCAGCAGCATAATTTTCCATGGTTTTATGGTAGTCAAGATGGTCTTGACTAAGATTGGTAAAGATTGCGGTATTGACCCGCACAGCAGACAATCTAGCCTGAACCAAACCATGCGAAGAAGCTTCCATCACCACATCGGCAACACCATCTGCACGCATTTTCATGAGCATTTCTTGTAAGCTAAGCGCAGACTGCGTGGTCAATGTAGAGCTTGCTAGACTTCCCCACAAACCATTACCCAACGTACCCATAACGCCAACAGGCTGCTTGCCACTTAGTGCTTGCGCCAAAAAATGACTAACCGAAGTTTTACCATTAGTGCCGGTCACAGCATAGACATTCATGTCTTTCGATGGATCACGAAAAAAGCGCGCTGCGATAATACCAACCTTCGATTGCAGCGCGTCAATGGCGACCATTGGTACTGGGCTGGAAACAGAAAATGAATCAAAATTCTTACTATCATAAAGTACGGCAATAGCACCCGCAGCAATCGCAGCATTAATATAGTCACGACCATCGCTGCACCTACCCGGGTAGGCTAGAAACACCTGCCCATGACTAACGTTGCGACTATCATCACTCAAGCCGATTACTAAGCACTCGTTACTATTGGCAATATCGGCGATGCCTTCAAGCAACATTTGCAATGTCATCACAGCCATTAGCGCGCTATCCCAGCAACTGTTGCAATGCTATCCGGAATAACACCGAGAAGCCGTAGAGCACCTTCAGACACCGCACTAAATACTGGCGCAGCAACTTTACCGCCATAATATTCACCGGCTTTGGGTTCTTCTATCATAACCACCGTTACTAAACGTGGGTTACTAGCGGGCGCCATACCGGCAAAAACAGATAGATAAGAATCACTGCTATAGCCGCCATTAACTGCTTTTTTTATAGTTCCGGTCTTACCAGCCACCTGATAGCCAGGCACCGCTGCTAAGGTTCCAGTGCCGCCAGGTAATACAGCCTTAGCCAGCATGTCACGCACGCTTGACGCTGTCTTGGAGGACAAGACTCGCTTGCCTATAGGTGCTTCATCTAACTTAAGAAAGCTAACTTGCTTGAGTATTCCATCGTCAGCAAGTGCGCTATATGCGCGAGCAAGCTGCAGCGGTGTCACTGCAACACCATAACCAAAGGCAATAGTGGCGCGCTCAATATCGCGCCAACGCCACGGCTCGCCTAACACGCCTGCTGACTCACCCTGTAGCCCACCACCGCTCACCTCGCCAAAACCAAATGCGTTAAGAGTGCCCCACAATTGTTCCGCACTCATCGCCAATGCCAACTTGCTGGCACCAATATTACTGGACTTCTGAATCAAGGTAGGCAGATCAATCACACCGTAATTGATAGTATCTCGTACCATGCTGGAACCAACTCGCCAATAACCGGGGGCAGTATCAATTTGTGATTCCACTTTAAATAAGCCTGATTCTAAAGCTGCGGCAACGGTAAACGGCTTGAGGGTTGAGCCTGGCTCAAAAACATCGGTAACCGCCCTGTTACGATACCAATCACCACGCATGCTGCTACGATCATTTGGGTTAAACGCTGGCTGATTAACCATCGC
>CAYURS010000202.1:0-2396 GCA_964447165.1 uncultured Thiotrichales bacterium | reverse complement strand
TTGCCCTAGTCTTGGCCTTTCCGCTAGGTATTATTGCTGCGCTAAAGCGCGATACTGCTTGGGATCATAGCGCTATGACGGTTTCTCTACTGGGCGTTGCCATCCCAAACTTCTGGATGGGGCCTTTACTGATCTTGCTGTTTGCTATTGGCTTAGGCTGGTTACCTGTCAGTGGACGTGAGCAAGCGACATCAATCATCTTGCCTGCGCTGACCTTGGGTACGGCAATGGCCGCTATTTTAGCACGGATGATTCGCTCAACATTGCTTGAAGTATTAGGCGAAGACTATATTCGCACAGCGCGTGCTAAAGGTTTATCCCCTTATCAGGTCGTATCGCGTCACGCTTTACGTAATGCAATGTTGCCAGTGATCACACTGATTGGCTTGCAATTGGGCACGCTGCTTGGCGGTGCCGTTATTACTGAAATTGTTTTTTCCTGGCCAGGGGTAGGTCAGTTAATGATTGAGGCAATACAAAAACGCGATTATCCTGTCCTGCAAGCCTGTATATTACTCATTAGCGTCAGCTACGTTGTCGTCAATACGATGACAGACCTTGTTTATGCTGTACTAGACCCTAGAGTTAGGCTTAGCGAATCATGATCCTGGGTTCCTCAGTTGACCGCTTAATTCTAAGGCCAGGATACTAAAATGAAAACGATTGACATCGATTGGTTGCTACGCTTGTTAGGTGAGTCGCGCTACGGAGTGAATTGCACGTTTGCGGTGGCGTATGACTACGTCGCCTAAAGCGCCTACTGTTGGTGTAACTCCTGACAATAGAATAACTATTATGCGTCGTTACGCCTTGTCCTGCACCACCACAAACGCACACTTCACTCCGTCCAACTGAGGATTCCAGGATGATCCGCGATAGCCTCAGCATTATTATTATCGCCGTTTGGTTGTTTGCGGCTTTATTTGGCGCATACCTCGGTTTAAGCCCTTATGAGATTGATCTGCCATTAATACTTACCCCGCCGGGTAGTGAAGCATGGTTAGGTTATGATGATTTAGGGCGGCCACTGTTTGATCGCTTGGTCGAAGGAGCCAATGTTTCGTTTACCGTTGCCGTTACTGTAGTGATTATTTCATCAGTTGTGGGGACATTGATTGGTAGTGCCAGTGCCTATATTGGTGGTTGGTTCGATCATTTGATTGTCCGCATTATCGATATTTTATTGGCATTTCCAGGTATTTTATTAGCCATCGCCTTGGCTGGCGTCATGGGTCCAGGTATTGAAAATGTAGTGATTGCGCTGTCTGTCGTCGGTTGGGTGGGTTTTGCACGTTTATCTCGCGCACAGGTAATGAGCATCAAGCACCGAGATCATGTGGTCGCAGCAAACGCCTTAGGCACGACGCGACCGACCATCATCTTACGCCACTTGATCCCCTTGATATTGGCGCCGTTGATGGTTGAAGCGACCTTTGGTATTGCCAGTGTCATTTTGGCAGAGGCCAGTTTGTCGTTCTTAGGGCTTGGTGTACAACCGCCCGCCGCATCTTGGGGCAATATGGTGCGTGATGGCACTCGTTATATGTTGGTTGCGCCGCATATGGTACTGATGCCAGGTTTGGCAATTATGTTCGTCGTGTTAGCAGTCAACCTGTTAGGTGACCGCATTCGTGACAAACTTGATGTACGCATAAGAGAACAGGAATAGATTAACGTGTCACTTGGCCCATTAATGATTGGCATCAAAGGTTTTGCGCTGGATAAGGCCGAGCACGAATTGTTGTGTCAGCCCTCTGTCGGGGGCGTCATTTTGTTTGCACGAAACTATCAATCCTTACAGCAACTCGAAGAATTAGTTGCCAATATTCATGCGCTTCGACAACCACATCTACTGGTTGCCGTCGATCACGAAGGCGGTCGCGTGCAACGTTTTCGCGAAGGCTTTACTGTATTGCCTGCAATTCGAGAACTGGGTAAGCGCTACGATATTGATCGTGATCAAGCTTTGCATCAGGCCGAGCAGTGGGGCTGGCTGATGGCAGCAGAGCTGCGTGCAGTCGGTATTGATATGAGCTTTGCGCCAGTGTTAGATATTGATCGCGAAAAAAGCCAGGTGATTGGTGATCGTGCCTTTCATCATGATAGCGAGGTCATCTCAAAGCTTTGCTTTCGTTATATGCGCGGTATGCAAGCAGCGGGAATGGCCGCCACCGCTAAACACTTTCCAGGTCATGGTGGAGTAAGCCCCGATACCCACACTGAATGTGCGATTGATAGCCGCAGTTTTGAATCATTGACACAAGCAGACATACGGCCTTTTGATCATTTGATTAAATCGGATTTACCGGCCGTCATGATGTCGCATGTTATTTATAGTGAAATTGATCGCTGGCCAGCGAGTCTTTCCTCAGTGTGGATTCAGCAGATATTGCGCA
>CAYURS010000201.1:0-2399 GCA_964447165.1 uncultured Thiotrichales bacterium | reverse complement strand
CTATCAATCTGGCCAAAGCATTACTTTGCGAACAGGATAGTGTCGAAGCGCAGCAAATACTCCAAGCCTGTGGTCAATGCAAAAGCTGCCATTTATTCACGGTGGGCAGTCATCCCGATTATCGTCTGTTAGCGAGTGAGGAGGGCAAGGCTATTGGTGTCGACGTGATACGTGATACCTCAGCATTCTTCTCGCTGACACGTCAATACGGACGTTACCAAATTGCCATGATTTCTAATGCTGAACGCATGACTACCGCAGCAGCTAATGCCTTACTCAAGACACTGGAAGAGCCGCCTGCTGGTGCCTTATTGCTGCTCATTAGCGAGCAAGCTTCTTTATTGCCGGCAACGGTCCGTAGCCGCTGCCAGGTACTACGTTTTACCGTGCCTACGCCAGAAACCGCCTTAAACTGGCTGGTAGAGCAGGGGATTGAGTCTAGCCAGGCTCAGCATATTCTCAGTTTGGCGCGTGGTGCTCCGGTTTATGCGAAAGAACTCGCCAATGAAAACAACTCTAACGACAATGAAAAAGGACGCAATATTATTGTCGAGGGTGCACGCGATTTATACCTTGGTCGTATAAATCCCGTTGATTTAGCAGAGAGTTACCTAAAGTTAAGCGCAAAACACGCGCTATATAGCTTGTGGCAGTGGAAGGCGGAAATGGTGAGAAACCTCGTCATACACCCCGACGCTTTTGCGGAGGCAAGTTCTGGAAGGGCTACGAACCAAAATGACGCCGACAGCACATTGGCGAAAATGATTGGGCAGCGTCGTTTACTGATACGAATAAATGGGCTTAGCACAGCAATAAAACGGCTGGACTCACAACTCAATGAGCAATTAATCCTTGAGGATATATTAATATCTTGGATTTAATAGTTTATATAACTAATTGATATAAAATATGAATTCAGAAAAAAAACAGCGCATCTTATCATTGTCGATCAAGGACAAAAGCGCCTTATATGCCGCCTATATGCCGTTTGTCACTCATGGTGGTTTGTTTGTCCCGACGAAGACTGATTACGAGATCGGTGACGAAGTATTCTTACTGCTGACCCTCATGACCGACAAAGAGAAGCTTCCTGTCGTCGGTAAAGTCTGTTGGATCACCCCCAACGGCTCACAAGGCGGACGTGCAACCGGTATCGGCATTCAATTTAACGCCGAAGAGGGTATTGATGTGCGTAATAAAATTGAAAACCACCTCGCCGGGGTGTTAGATTCTGATCGCGTCACCCATACGATGTGATAGTCGCCTTTATTAATTTACCAATAAATTTCAATTTATCTCGTCAAGATAATAGAAGTATTTTAATTCAGTATTGAAAGCTAACTTACAAACCACAGTATTCTTACCTTGGAAGTCTTTAATGCTTATAGTCTAGTGAGATAAAAAAGCATATCAGCCCGTTTAAACCGTTATAATCGCATCAATGTTTATTGACTCACATTGTCATCTGGATCTGATCGACCCCGACCAGAATGGCGAAAATCTACCAGAATTACTCAATAGCGCACGTGACAACAAGGTTGATGCGATGCTATGCGTGTCCATCAGTCTCGAAAGCTTTCCGAGGATGCTATCGCTAATTACACCGTATCCCCAAGTATATGGCTCGGTAGGTGTTCACCCTACGCATGATTGCGAAAATGAACCCGAAGTCGATCAGCTCATCGCGCTGGCAGACAACCCCAAGATTATCGCTATTGGTGAAACAGGGTTAGACTATTTTCACTGTGAAGGTGATATGACATGGCAGCAAGAGCGTTTTCGACGACATATCGCCGCCTCTAAAGTGACCGGCAAGCCGCTGATTATCCATACGCGTGAGGCTAAGGTTGATACCATTAAGCTCATGCAAGATGAGAACGCGCAAGATGCGCGTGGTGTGATGCATTGCTTTGTTGAAGACTGGCAGACGGCCAAAGCGGCGATGGACTTAGGTTTTTATATTTCCTTTTCCGGTATTGTCACGTTTAAAAATGCCAAAGAGCTAAAAGAGGTTGCCAAGCAAGTGCCTTTAGATCGTCTATTGATCGAGACCGATTCACCCTATTTAGCACCCGCACCCAATCGTGGTAAAACCAATCAGCCAGCCTATGTTAAACATGTTGCCGAACATATCGCGCAACTGCGTAACACCAGTACAGAAGAAATTGCACGCATCAGCAGTGACAATTTTTATACTCTGTTCAATATCGTAAAACGCCCTAATAATATTCAAGTCGCTTGAGTAATTTTCTGTACCGCATTGAGCGTAGTATCTAACTGTTCTTTGGTATTATAGAAATGGGGTGAAAAGCGTATACCACCACCTCTATACGCACAAATAATATTCTGTTTTTTTAAGCGTGAATACAGTATTTCACTTGTAACAACATTATGAGAGA
>CAYURS010000200.1:1214-2400 GCA_964447165.1 uncultured Thiotrichales bacterium | reverse complement strand
ATGCTTAAGCGGCCGCCTCGTTGCGGCTCTTAAGCGGTAACACTATCGAGAAGTTAGTACCCTTGCCTGGGATACTCTTAATAACAATCTTACCTGCATTTTGCATCACCAGCTTCTGGGCAATGGTTAATCCTAGACCTGATGCCTTGCTATCGCCACGTTTTTTGGTGGAGTAGAAGGGTTCGAACACATGACTACGTGTCTCATCGTCCATTCCTTTACCATTATCAATTACACTAATGATCGCCCGATCGTTATGTTTCTTAGTAGCAATCATAATTTGTCCTTTGGTTTGCCCAGCAGACTTGATTGCGTCAATGGCATTGTGAATCATGCTTGTTACGGTGTGTTGCATTTCCTCACATGAACCAAAGACTTCTGGTACGGTGCTGGTTTTCGTTTTGATCGTAATCCCGTCGTCGATTTCATCTTTCATTTCTTCGATTGCAGCGGTTACGACATCGTTAACGTTAAACCAGGCTTGAGGCTTAGAATCGGCATCACCAAGGCTGCGTAGTTCACCGGTAAACGCTTGAACATGCATGATGTTGTTATGAATTTCATCGATAGTTTCTGGCACATCATTCAGTGTGGCATCGCTGCTTACTGCATCAAGTACTTCACTGATGTTCTTCAGGTTGTTCATCATCTCAGACGTGTCCGCAGATTTAGCATGCATGAACTTATCAACCTCGATTTTGAGCATGCCAAATCGTTCAGCACTAGAGCGGATTGCCTCCAAGCTTTCACTTAACTTGTTAACGGGATTGTCAAGTTCTTCGGCAATGGTGCTTGCCATAGAACTGACCGAACCCATATTAGCGCCTGAGCTAGATTTGCCTGCACTCTTCTTAATTTCTTTCTCAAGCTCTGCGGTTGCTTTAGCCACATTAGTCTTAAGTTTCTTATCGAAGCTAAAAGCGTTCATTGCGTAGATGATACCAGTGACCACTGCGATAGCAGCCAGTGCAAAAATCATCATCAGCAGTTGTTTGCTAAGGTCAGTCGTGCCCGTATTGATCTCAGTCACTAAGCCATCAGAGAAGTCTTTGAATTGAGTTGATAATTCAGTTCCGGCTTCAGCAACTGCAGTTCCAAGTACGTTTTTAATAATGCTGTTCAGATGGATAGTACGTTCCATAATAATACGTGAATGCGAGATATAGTTATTCAATGCATTCGACAA
>CAYURS010000200.1:0-1114 GCA_964447165.1 uncultured Thiotrichales bacterium | reverse complement strand
AAGAATCCGGCAACCTCATCAAAGTCAGAGTCAGTCACCAGGCTGCGTAGAACCGCTAGGCTCCATTCACCATCTAACTGTCTCAGGTTATGGATGCCTTCAGTCACTGAATACAAATTTCCTGTACCTTTCTCTGTGGTCTGAGACATACGGTCGTGTGTGTAGATAACACCCGCACCGACAGCAACTGCTCCTACTAGTAGGATTAGGCTAATTATTTTATTCATTTCTTCATCTCCGGATGCTCACCTACGAGGGTTTTAATAAACGCTACAATGGCGTCTTTATCTTCATCAGGTGCCTCGCGACCCAACTGAAATTTGAACATAATGTCAACAGCATCGCGCAGTGTGGCCGCATTGCCATCGTGTAGATAAGGCGGTGTCAGCGCGGCCAGACGCAGGCTGGGAACCTTGAATGTATGCTTGTCCAGCACGTTTCCGGTCACGTTAAAGCGACCCATGTCAGCCTTAGTAATGTTACCGCGTTGCTGAAAATATGAGGTGGCAACACCGAAAAGCTGGAACATATTGCCACCGACTGCAGCACCTTGATGACAGGAAATACAGCCGTATTTTTTGAAATTTTGATAACCGGTTTTTTCAAGATCGGTTATGGCATTGGCATCACCGAGTAAATATTGATCAAAGCGTGAATTTGGTGTAATCAAACTGCGCTGAAAATCTGCGATAGCGCTTTTGATGTTTTCTCGACTAATACCGTCACCAAATGCATTATCGAACAAGCCTGGATATTCAGCATCTTCATAGAGCTTGGCGACAACATCAGGCCACAATGAACCCATTTCACTCGGATGTTGAACAGGACCGTCAACCTGTGCTTCCAGGCTTTCAGCGCGACCATCCCAAAATAAGCGAAACAAGAGACCTACGTTGTAAACAGTGGGTGAATTAATGTCACCCTGTTTTCCTGAAATGCCAGTTGATACTTTCACACCATCGGCGCCACCACCGTGTGTCAGATCATGGCAGCTGGCACACGATATAGTATTGTCTTTTGACAGACGGGTATCATGAAATAATTTTCTACCTAATGCGACAATCGTTGGATCAACATCGACGGTAGCAGGAATCGGTTTGATGGGTTCATTCAG
>CAYURS010000199.1:0-2402 GCA_964447165.1 uncultured Thiotrichales bacterium | reverse complement strand
AGAAGTCATTAGCTGCACCAACAGTAGGCGCTTTAGGCGAGGCGTGTTCCAAAGGCAATGGCTCGCCCGAAGGGAGACTGAAAAATGCCTCAATCCTGCGTCGCCCAAAGCGCCTACTGTTGGTCCAGCCCTTGTTAATAGGCCAGCCATTGACTGCGGATTGCGCATTATCTTGAGACATTTGTCAGTCTCTTATATCATCAAACAGTATGAGACACTACACTGGCTCCAATATGAAACCATCACGCGCTTCAATATTCATCCTGCTTATCGCTGCATTGGCTGGCATTGCTACCACGATCTACCAGTGGCTTGCGCTGCTAGCACTGCGTAATAGTGGTGAAAAACCGCTCTGTGCAGTGAATGAAACGCTTGATTGCAGTGCTATTTGGGACTCTGCTTTATCAACCAGCATCCATCAATTCAGCAGTATCCCTATTGCCGGCTGGGGCTTGATTTGGTCTGTGCTAATAATAGTGTTTACCATCAAACTATTATTAGATAACCAAAAAAACCGTACTGACTTATTATCACGTTCAGCGCTACGTATCTGCGCAATTGCAGGTATCGCCAGCGCCATCGTACTTGCTCTCTACAGTATATCGCTACAAGTGTTTTGCCTAAGCTGCATTATTTTTTATGTGATTGTTGCCATAATCGCCTTTATTATCTTTACCAAATTAAAAGGTGGCGACACTAAAATACTTGCTGGCAGTGGCATCACCCTGGCACTGACTATAGTGCTAGCGTTGATATTTTTCATTCCAGGAAAAAACACACCCTTACACTCTGTATTGAATAGCCCAATTATGGCGGCTAGCGACAGCGCTCATGCTGAACCTGGCATGGCAATAAATTCAACTGAAAACAATGACAAGCTGGAGCAATTCATAGCAACTCAAGCTAAGGAAACACTACAAGCAATGAGTGATTTTCTTGCTGAATACCGCGATGCCAAGACGATTGACCATAAGGCTGACTCTCGCCGCTTGTCCTTTGGTGACGAACAAAGCCCAGTCAAGGTTATCGAATGGTTAGAAATTACCTGCCCACACTGCGCTCAACTCAGCCAGCAGCTTGCCAGCATTAAAAATTCAGCGGACGCTGGCGCCAACCGCTGGTCATTAGAGACACGTTATTACCCGCTAGACAGTGAGTGCAACCCTAATATGTCACGTAGCCGCAACAATGGGGTTAGCTGCCTGGCAGCGAAGTCACTGATCTGCCTGAGCAATGATAAGGACAAGGCATACAGCATTCAAGAAACTTTTTTCGCCAACCAAAAACAACTGAACACTGAGATGATGCGCGACATCATCCGCGACCACGAAGTAGATATGATAAAACTAACTGCTTGCATCAATTCACAAGCGACAGAAAAAGCCCTAGCAACAGATATCGCCATGGCGCAAGAGCATGATATTAGTGGCACACCACTGCTGGTCATGAACGGCCGTGCACTTACCGTTATGCCACACTTGATTTACAGTTTAATTTTAAGCGCTGGTAATGATGCCGCAGCAGAGTTTTCGCAACTGCCTAAAGCGAAACCTATTTCACATGAAGGGCATGACCACTAAACTATTTTAGTTATGCTACGTCCACTTTTTCCGCAAGCGTGCTCTGTTTAATTGTAGCCACTGCAAACTAATCACAGCAGGCGCACTGCATATTTTTCCTGTATTAAGCGCCACGACCGCTTCATCGTAAGAAGCGATATGAATGCGGATATCTTCACCCTCATCAGCCAAGCCAGCATAGTCATGGCTGATTGTTGAGATGTCAACTTTGCCACAATAGATTTGGCTGATTTCTGAACTGCCACCAGGGCTGACATAGACTTTGCTAATCGATTCAAGCTCAGTCAGTTTACAACAGGCTTCTTCATTTGCCTCGCGGTGGGCAACGTCTTCATGTATTTCACCCTCTTCTACCATGCCGGCAATGATTTCCAATAACCAGGGGCTATCACTGGCAATAGCGCCCATGCGAAATTGCTCAATCAATACAACTTGGTCTGTTTGCGCATCATAAGGTAAAACGGCAACACTGTGGCCACGCTCAAACAGTTCTAAATTACGCACTTCACTCCACTCACCATCAAACCGTTTGTGACGCAATTGGTAAGCATCAATACGGAAATACCCGACATAAGCTGAGGAGTGATGCAGCATTTCAACATCTTGCCGATCGAATTGACTTATTTTTAACTTACTAAGTTCTTTTGATTTTTTATTATCCAAGTGAACTTCACCTCGTTACCGTCAATATTGCTGCATCAGGGTCACCAGTACATTCGATTTTTACTTGTCCATAGCAAGCAATTCGACCTGCAATACACCCCGACCCTTGCATAATAATTTCAGTAAAGCTGACGTTTAAAATAAAATACTGATCTGCTT
>CAYURS010000198.1:0-2405 GCA_964447165.1 uncultured Thiotrichales bacterium | reverse complement strand
TCACTAATTTAATCACTACTTATCAAGGAGTAGAAATAAAATGAAAAAGTTAATTCCATCCCTGGGTTCAGCTGCTTGTCTGCTTTTGGCCTCTCATGTCAGCCTAGCAGCCGACCATATTGATGCACCTTCAGTCGTTGCTGATCCCGCAGCGGATGTCACTGATCTTTTTGCCTGGATGACACCGGATGCAAATAGCCTGAATTTAATTATGGACAGTGTTCCGTTTGCCGGTAGTGATGCGAAGTTTTCCAATGCCGTTCAATACGTGTTTCATGTAAACAGCAGTGAGGCTTACGGCCAACCTCAAACAGAAACGTTAGTGCTTTGCCAGTTCGATGAAGCGCAGACTATTGAATGTTGGGCGGGTGATGAATATGTTACTGGCGATGCCAGTAGCACTTCGGGTATTCAGAGCGAAAGTGGAAGACTCAAGGTGTTCGCTGGTTTACGTAATGACCCGTTTTTTATGGAATTCACCGGGTTTGCTGAAACTGTAAAAGCGGTTATCGCCGCAGCACCATCCCTTATTCCCGATATGCAAGGTTGTCCGGCACTGGATGCTGACACATCAAATGCACTGGTTGGTCAGTTACAAAGTGGAATGAATGGTGCGCCTGCGAGTGATACCTTTGCGGGTACAAACGTTCTGGCTTTGGTGATTCAACTCGACAAAACCGTGGTAAATACAAATGGACCGATACTGAGTGTTTGGGCCAGTACGAATACGGCTAACTAATAAGAATTAATCTGGAGAAATAAAAATGAACTTATATTCAAAAAACGCTTTAATTTTTACCGCCGCGCTGACTTGTTTTGGATGCAGCAGTAGTAATAACAATAACGATGATGATGCTAATGCTACCCCAGCTCAACCTGCTCTCGGAGCGCAGATAGATCGAGCCGGGCGACCCGTTATTGCCACCGCACTGATGGAAACCTTTAATGGCGACGAAACCGTAAAAAATGCCGGGAAGGACAGTTATAACATTGCTGCACAAAGTGATTGGCCTAATTTTGCAGATAATTTTGAAGGCAGTCTGGCTATTATGGATTCTCTGGATACGGTGTGCGGTAACCAGCTACTCGCTGATGATGCCAATGTAGAGGGGCGTTACCAGACACTGGCAAGTATTCTGTCGGATGATCAAATCTATGTTCGCAGTACCAGTGATATCTGTGGTGTATATTTGGGGCTTGAAGCGGAAGTTGTAGGTGCCTTAGGCGCGGGTGAAGGGTTGTGTGGTGGCCGAACACCTGCTGACGATGTTATCGAAAGAAGTTACTCGGTGCTGGCTACCAATGCACTCACCGGTATTGACGATACAATTGTTGGTGATGATTGTGTTCAAGATACTAACTTTCCATTTCTTTGTGACCCGGAATAGTTAAAAGTCGATGCGGACCCTTAGCCTTTTTAAATTTTCACCGATGTATGGCTTAGCCATTTTGCTATTGGGTCTTATCGGCTGTGAACAATATTTTGATAATGATGATGCTAATCGTTTAATTTTTGAACGCAAAACGACCGCCGCCGATATTGCCGTTAATAATCTTGATGGCCAGATTAGTTCGTATCAGCGGACTCTGGTTGAGCGTCCAAGAGACATGGCGACGCGTAAAGCGTTGTTGGATTTGTTGCTTTTTCGTATTCAATTTTTTGGTCAGTTTGATGATTTTGATCGCGCATTCGAATTAGTCGAGCAGGCAAAAAAGTTAAACCTTAATTCAATAGAAACGGCGTTGTTGCATGCCAAAGTACTCAGCTCGGTTCATCGTTTCGATGAAGCTCTAGCGGAATTGGAGCGGGCAGAAGCTTTAGGTGCGAGTGACATTCAAGCTCAGCGCATAAATATTTTACTCGCGCAGGGTAAACAACTTCCTGATGTGGAAGAATGGCATCGCAAGGCGGTGGATAAGGTTGCTTCATATTCATCATTTTCTGGCTTGGCAATAGCGCTTGCTGCAAACAGCAAGTTCAATGAAAGTGAATCAACATTTAAACAGGCGTTAGCAGTTTACCGGGATGTATCACCCTTTCCGGTAGCCTGGGTAAATTTTCAGCTGGGTATTATGTGGGGGGAGTCGGCAGATAATGCTTTCCGTGCGACAGCTTATTATCGTGATGCAATAGAACGTCTTCCCGGTTACATTGTGGCCAATGTCCACCTAGCTGAGATGGAGGTCGAGCAGGGTAACACTAAGCGAGCCGTTAATCGTCTACTGAATATTGTGGAGACAACCAGTGATCCGGAACCTGCTAGTCGTTTGGCATGGTTTTTACGAGAACAGGATGCCAAAGCGGCGGCTGTATATGCCGAACGTGCGCGAGTTGGATATGAACGCTATTTGTCGAAATATCCGTTAGCATTTGCGGATCATGCAGCAGAGTTTTATATGGGGGC
>CAYURS010000197.1:0-2406 GCA_964447165.1 uncultured Thiotrichales bacterium | reverse complement strand
TCATTTACAGCTAATAAGAGATCGCCTTCATGAGTTTAAAAGTGGCGGCAGTATTATTGTTCATACAATTCATAATCTTTGCCCACACGAAGGACAAAGTGGAGCGCCTGTGCCGGATGACGCATACAGGTTGATTATTTCTGAGTCAGATATTTTGGTGCACCACTGCAAGAAATCGTTTGCAATGGTTGCAGGCTTGTATCCGGAGGCTAATGGGAAAAGACAAATTATATGCCGCCATGGCCCATACCTGGAAGATTTCAAAAAAATAGAGAGCAATGTTGCTAAAGCCAGGTTGGGAATAAGTGATAGTTCGTTTGTCATGCTCAACTTTGGGGTTCAGCGGCCGTATAAAAATGAACGCTTTATTCATGATGTGTATTCATTAGTTGATGTTCCAAAAAAGCTGCTATTTGTTGCAGGTAAGTTTGAGTATCCGCCTAGTGTCGTTGCAAAGACACACTATAAGTGTCGGAATTGGTTGCGAACTCGTTTTGCTTATGGTGAGCGTCGTTATGCGTACGAAAACATTAGTGCTGAATTGTTGCCGTTTTTGATATCCGCTGCAGATATCATCTTTTTAGGGCATAAACAGGGTCTGAATTCTGGGATATTGGCGATGGCCGCTACGTATGGGAAAGTGGCAGTCTATCCAGATATTGGCTGCTTTGAAGAGGCGCTAGAGGGGTACTATAGTGAAAAATACGAAGTATCAAATAAAAGCAGTGCAAAAGAGGCTGTAGAGCGCGCATATAAAAATGTTTGTTCTGGTGCATCGTTAGATAATAGTGGTTGGCTGGAGGCTGTATCATGGTGTTCTCATGTGCGCGGTATAATTGATGCTGTCAGCAGTGTGAGGGCACCAGTTTTTGGTAAGTGAAGTAATCTAATAAGACGTTCTTTGCCGGGTAGGGGGTATGTTTTTAACTTCGTATTCGAATTTGAGATGGATACTAATTTATTCAAGTATGTGCATGGTGAAGATCAAATTTTTCTTGCCATGAATGATAGAGATAATTTATGGGAGTGTGTTCGATGTGTCACTATTTTGTGCGTGTACTAGTTCTATTCGTGTTCATAGGGGTGGCTAATCCGGTGATTGCGGTGGAAGAAAATGCGGATGTGTATGCATTTTCTAATGTGAGCCGTGTGGATAACCTTTTTAGGTTGGCTGACGATACTGAAGCTCTCAATGTTCTTGGTACGACCAATCGTGATGACACGCTCACCACTATTGGTGTCGGTGGGCATTTGAAAATTCCTGTAAGCCGGCAACGTTACACGATAGAGGGCGAGCTGCGTCGCACAAGTTACAGCCGGTTTGACCAGTTGAATAATAGTAATGGTGAAATCAAGGCCGCTTGGGATTGGCAGGTAGGTAGTTTATGGTCGGGACAGCTTGGCTATGATTATCGTGAAGCGATCTCAGACTTTACCGAGTTCCAGCAGCAGGTGAAAGATACCCAAAAAAGGAATCGAGCTTATTTCTCAGGAACGTTTCATTTTCACCCACGTTGGTGGGCGACAGTTGGACTTGATACTTTTGATACATCGTTTGATAGGCGCTCGACTCTGGATAGGCGAGAGTCGTCGGTTTTCGGTGAAGTCCTGTTTGCCACTCGAGCAGATACGCGCGTGGGCATAAGTATCAGGGAAACCAGCGGTGATATTGATGCTTTGGAGGATATTGGTCCTGGTGTTGGTGCGCAATTTGTTAGTAATGATTATGATGAAAGCACGATTAACGCGATCGCAATATGGGAAGTGTCAGGAATCTCTACGCTAAGAGCAGAGTTGGGCAGGACGGAACGTGATCACGATCAGGTGGGTGAGCGTGACTTTAATGGGGCGACTGGCAGTGTGACTTATCAAAGACAGGTAAGTGGAAAAACAGATGTTGATATATCAGTATTTCGTAGGACCACAACTCGTGATGAGATCTCCAGCCTGGTGGTAACTCAGGGGTTTAGTATCAACCCTAAATGGCGTATTACGCCAAAGCTGAGATTCGATGGTGTTTTGTCCTACGAAGAGGGTGATTTCGAGGGGTCGGCGCTCGATGCTGCCAATTTTAATACAGTCAGAAAAGATGAGGTTACAACATTTCGCGGCAGGTTAAATTACCAGTTCAAAAGGAAAATATCTTTCTTTGTTGGTTTCAGCAATGAAAGCAGAGATTCCAATGAAGCTAATACCGAGTTTGATTTCTATGCTGTGGATGTGGGCGCTCGCATTAGGTTATAACGCTTACTGGCCTCAGTTTTAGTTGCCTAAATTAAAATTTTTTGATTGATAAAGCGAACGCAAATGAGATTTATTTTCCGATAGTGATTGCTCGATAGCGGCCTCATAGTGGGTTTTTATTTCAGGTATATTCGGCTTTAATTCTACGAGTGTTTCGGCCAA
>CAYURS010000196.1:0-2410 GCA_964447165.1 uncultured Thiotrichales bacterium | reverse complement strand
TAATGGTGGAGTAAAATTACACGTCAAGTAGGCCACGGGTGTGTCAATACCGTCACCCTGATTGATGCCGGGGCTCCTGCGGGTAACGCACTCATCCATCCACGCACCGCCACGTTTATGCGCGCGCGCATAGAGGTCGAGATAAAACTCGCCGCGTATTTCATTGTGTTCATCGCGAATTTGAAAGAACTGCACATCGGGATGCCAGGTGGCAACGCCTTGCGTTGCGGCTATCTGTAAACCGTATAGCCGCTCAACCACGGCAAACATACCGCTCAATACTTTCGGTACCGGGAAATAGGGTTTCAGTTCTTCTTGCGAAATGGCATAGCGGTCTTCGCGCAGTTTTTCACTGTAGTACATGACATCCCAGGCAGATAAATCAGCCATACCATCACGCGCTTTAGCAAACTCGGCAAGCTCAGCAAACTCTTTTTCAGCGACGGCTTGTGAACGTTGCGCTAGATCATTTAAAAATCCCAATACTTCATCGGGGGTATCCGCCATTTTAGTCGCCAGGGAATACTTGGCATAGTTGTCAAAACCCAGTAGTTGGGCTTGTTCATGACGTAACGCCAATAAGTCTTGCATGATGCTGGCGTTATTCCAATGGCGTGCATGCGGGCCTAATTCTGAGGCACGTGTTGTATAAGCCTCATAGACCTCGCGACGCAACGCGCGGTCATCGGCATAGGTCATGACGGCAAGGTAAGCAGGCGCCTCCAGGCTTAGTTGCCAACCTTGCATGCTGGCCTGTTCGGCTGCTTGCTTGGCTAAGGCCAAGGCGCTTTCAGGTAAACCGTTGAGATCTTCGACACGGGTTATGCCTTTTTTCCAGGCGCCGGTAGCATCAAGTACATTTTCTTCAAATTTTGCGGTCAAACGTGATAGCACTTGCTTGATCTCTTTATAGCGCTCTTTCTCGTCGGCCGCCAAGGCGACACCTGAAAGGCGAAAATCACGTAAGGCATTGTCGATCATTTTACGCGCTGCCGTATCGAGGCGCGCATACTCATCGCTCTCAGCAACCGTTTTATAAGCCTGGTAAAGCTTTTTATTTTGGCCTAGCTCGGTAGAAAATTCGCTAATCTTTGGTAAACAGTTGTTATAGGATTTGCGCAGTGCATCACTATTGATGACCGAATTGATATGGCTCACTGGCGACCACAAGCGGCTGAGTCGCTCTGACATAGCGTCCATGACCAGGACAAAGCTGTCAAATGTTGGCGTGGCGTCTTGATCTAACAACTCGGCAATCTGCTGGCGCTGCTCAGCTAACAACTGGTCTATCGCTGGTTCGATGTGTTGTGGCTCAATTTCGTCAAAACGGGGAAGATGCTGTTGTGTCAGTAAGGGGTTATTCATTGCGACCTGCTATTGATGTTAATGCTATATATTGGATAATACCTTAATCATTAGATGCAATTGCTTCAATAGGGAATAACTTTGGCCACTCAATATGATTATCTCGTTATCGGCGGCGGCAGTGGCGGTATTGCCAGCGCTAACCGTGCGGCGTCTTACGGCGCACGCGTTGCGGTGATAGAAAACGACCGTCTGGGCGGCACCTGCGTCAACCGTGGTTGCGTGCCAAAAAAGATCATGTGGTATGCCGCAAGCTATGCACAAGCCTTTCATGAAGCCAAAGATTACGGATTTGACAGCCCAAACTCCTCATTTAATTGGCGCAAGCTGGTTGAACGTCGAGAAGCCTATATTCATCGCTTAAACGATATTTATCAATCTGGCTTAAGTAAAAATAAGGTCGACACTATCATTGGCACGGCTAGCTTTATCGATGCCAATAGCGTTGTCGTCGATGGCAGCCACTATTGCGCCGAACATATTCTCATTGCTACGGGTGGTTACCCCGCCGTTCCTGAAATTATGGGGGCTGAGCTAGGCATTACGTCTGACGGTTTTTTTGAATTGACCGAACAACCTAAAAATGTAGCCGTTGTTGGCGCCGGTTATATCGCTGTTGAGTTAGCAGGTATGCTCCATAGCATGGGCAGTAACGTGCAATTGCTGGTACGGCGTGACTCACCCTTACGGAATTTTGATCACACCATCAGTGAAGCATTGGTGACGGCAATCAAAGATCAAGGTATGAGCCTTATCACCCAGGCAACACCAAGCAAGTTACGTCAACAAGCTCCATCATTAACCTTAGAACTCGAGGACGGCCGTCAACTTGATGGCCTTGATAGCGTCATTTGGGCGATAGGTCGTCACCCGGCCACTGAGAATCTAAACCTTGCCAATACGGGCCTGGCCACCAACAAGCGTGGCTTTATCGAAACTAATGAATATCAGCAAACTAACGTTAAACATATTTATGCTGTCGGTGATGTGACCGGTCGCGCTGCGCTCACACCTGTGGCGATCGCAGCAGGCCGTCGTCTGTCTG
>CAYURS010000195.1:0-2427 GCA_964447165.1 uncultured Thiotrichales bacterium | reverse complement strand
CCATTAATTCGAGATCTGTCATGATAATCCCATTTATGCAATATACAAAAAATACCTTATCAGTGCTTAGCGCCATCGTCTTGTTATTCGGTACACAACTTGTCTATGCAACGCCAAAGATACAACATTGGCAAAATGAACACGGCAGCAAAGTGTTTTTCGTCTCGGCCCCAGAGCTACCTATGATTGATATTCGCATCACCTTTGATGCGGGTAGCGCACGTGATCGCTTAGTTCCTGGGCTAGCACTCATGACCAATGGTTTGTTATCTGAAGGCACGAGCAAGCTGGATGCCGATGCTATCGCTGAAAGTTTCGAAAACGTTGGCGCTAATTTTGGCAATAGCACGAACCGTGACAGTGCAACTGTTAGCCTGCGTAGCTTATCGGGAAAAAAATGGCTTGAAAGCGCACTAGAAACATTTATTGCCGTACTTAGCGACCCGAGCTTCTCAGAAACTGTTTTAGAACGTGAACGTCAACGTGCCCTGATTGCCTTACGTGGTCAAAAACAATCACCACAAAGTGTCATTAATAATGCCTTTTATGAAAACATCTATGCTGGTCACGCCTATGCCGCACCTACACTCGGCTACGAAGAAAGCATGAAAGCCATAACACGCAGCGACATTCAAACATTCTACGAACGCCATTATGTTGCCAGCAATGCAACGATTGCGATCGTTGGCGACCTAGATCGAAAAGGCGCTGAATCGCTAGCTAACAGATTAACCGCTAGACTCATTAAGTCAGAAAAATTAGCACTAATCGAAAGCGTTAATTATCAGTCAAAGAAAAAGCGCGTACACATCGAACACCCATCAACGCAAACACATATTATGGTGGGTATGCCGTCGCATGCCCGCGGTGACAATGATCACTTCGCATTGTTTCTTGGTAATCACATTTTAGGCGGTAGTGGCTTTGGTTCTCATATCACCAAAGCCATACGCGAAGACCGCGGACTTGCCTACAGTGCATACAGTTATTTTGCCCCCATGCGCGTCCAGGGGCCTTTTGTCATCGGCTTACAAACAAGCACGGCACAGACTGCTGAAGCCTTGCAGGTGCTCAACGACACACTGGCCGCATTTCTGGAAAATGGCCCCAACGACCATGAGCTCGCTGCGGCAAAACGCGATATTATCAATGGCTTTCCATTACGTATTGCTAGTAATAGCAGTTTGATTGGTTATATCAGCTTGATTGGCTTTTACGACTTATCGTTAGATTATCTTAATGAATTTACCAATAAGGTGGACAATATCAGTAAGCAACAAGTCCGTGATGCTTTTGCCAGGCGCATTAAACTGAATCAACTATTAACCGTCACTGTTGGCCAGAGTACCGATGAAGCTAGTGGGCCACCAATCAATGAGAGGCAGTGATTGGCTAAATTAGCAGGCGCTCAAAGGCCACGTGGCACGCTGCGTATTATCGCCGGTGAATGGCGCTCACGCATACTTGATTTTGATGCCACCAGCGGTATCAGACCCACTACTGATCGCGTCCGTGAGACATTATTTAATTGGTTGCAACACGCTACCCCAGGCGCGACTTGCCTCGATTTATTTGCAGGTAGTGGCGCGCTAGGAATCGAGGCGTTATCACGTGGCGCACACCAACTGACCTTTGTTGAGCAATCGCATCGCCTGGCTAATGCGCTGCGCACGCGTATCAGCTTGCTTGACGCGCAAGACCGTGGCCAAGTACTTCAATCTGATGCCCAGTGCTATCTAAAAACGTGTAATAAACAGTTTGATATTGTTTTCCTCGACCCGCCCTTTGCAACTAATATGCTCGATAATGTTTGCGCTGCGTTAGAACAACATCAGCTACTGGCTAGCGATGCCTATATCTACATCGAAACAGCACATTCTAGCAAATCACTCATTTTGCCATCGAATTGGATCGTCAAGCGCGCTAAAATAGCCGGACAAGTCAGTTACCAACTGGCACACCGCCACATTAATTGAGAATTCACCCCCGACTTATGAGTAAAATAGCTATCTACCCCGGCACCTTTGATCCAATCACTCATGGCCACAGCGACATCGTGCATCGCGCAACCCAGTTATTTGACCGGGTCATTATCGCCGTATCGGAAAATACGCATAAAAACCCAGCGTTTGATTTTGCTGAACGCATCGCCTTAGCAGCAGAAGTACTGGCTAATAATAGTCGTGCACAGGTAAAAGGCTTCAGCAACCTCCTTGTCGATTTTGCCCGTGAACAAAATGCCGACACCATTATTCGTGGTTTGCGCGCTGTGTCGGATCTTGAGTATGAGTTCCAACTAGCCAGTATGAATCGTAAGCTTTCGCCCAACATCGAAACTATTTTCCTCATGCCTGATGAACAATATACGTATTTATCATCAAGCATCGTGCGCCAAGTCGCTGTGCTAAAAGGGGATATAAGCGATTT
>CAYURS010000194.1:0-2430 GCA_964447165.1 uncultured Thiotrichales bacterium | reverse complement strand
TGTCCGAACAGGTATATTTTTGCATCAGGATTTCCAGTTTCTTTTTTTGCCAAAAGAAGAAGATCATGTACGATGGGAGCTGTCCAGCGTGATTTGTCCTGAACCTTACCACCACGCACCACACCTGCACGTTGGTAACGCCAATTAGAAAATCTGTCTTTGTCGAATAAAGGTGCAAATACCATTAGACAAGCACTTTGTGCAATTTTAACTGCTTTTTTACGTATGCTTTTAGCATTGCGTTTAAGCCCATGGAATACAAAAAGTACCGATGGTTTGACACAACCTGATGGACGATATGTGTAGACTTTCATCTCGTGTCCGGCGGCATCAAACTTCATCAAGCCAAAACCATTTTCTTTAACGGTTGAATCAGTTACTGTACTTTTAGCTACAGTATTTCCCACCTGTAAAAGCAATAAAAGCAATAAAGTTATTCCTGAAATTTTAATTTTTTTCATAAAGTTGTACTAACGCTTTTAATATTAATTATGTGAGGGAATCTTTGATTAAGTCTGGGTCGAATATTTTAATTGCGAGATGTCGATTTATGACTTTCTCAGAGGTTTCTTGGTTTTATTCAGTTGTAATGTCGGGTGGGTTTTCAAGTGCAGTCTTTATTTTCTCAGATGAAATTCCAAGTCCATATGCAGCGGCAACGGCAAACATCAGGGCGTTTTTTAAACGACGTTTTATGTTCTTACCATTGCCGATGTTGGCTGCACCAAAGGGAAATGTAGCGACTATTTCAGTTTTAGATACTACTGCGATCTTTAGATCACCATTATGCCATGTTGTTGTCACTGCCTCATGACCAGCGCTAATATGTTCCTGTAAGGCGGGGTCATTAATACGGTCGCTAACCATGATCAGTCGCCTATGTAACAATGGCTGTATTTGATTTATTGCCACTTTGTTTCCTGAACCAACAACGAAACAATCAGTTGTGGCACGTCCAATAATATTAGTGCCCTGATGAAAAATACTAGCGTCGCCCTCTTTGTTCCTATCCATTATGACACTGAGCGTGCATTCATTGAGTAACATTCCACGTTTTGCTGTTTGTCTTATCGATAGTGCGCTGACCAGTGTGTCAATTTGTGGGTCGCGTAATAACACCAGTGGTGCCCGTGTTTGTTGCTTTTCGGATAATTCCGCAGAGCTACCGTTAACGTATGACTGACTTTTTAATGTGAGAGCGACTGAACGGCCAGTACCACGTAAAATCATATCCAATACCCGCGCGGTGGAACCTGTACCACGATCACCTGAAACAGCCACTATAGGTATTCGACCATTTTTTGTACCTGGAAAAGACTGTTGCAGTAGGTCACCCGCAACATCACGTGATTTACCTATCATTGGCCATATATGATTATCGAGGCCTGGTCGTGCGTTAATTTCCACAATGGCGCCGCCGACCTCTTTGTATGAACGGCTAATATCAGTTGTCAAAAAATCAACGCCAGCGATATCCAGTCCAATACCAATCGCCGCCCGTTCAGCAATTTTACGATTGTCTTCATGCACTTGATCGGTGACATCTATGGCTGTACCTCCTGTAGAAATATTTGCCATAGAACGCAAAGCTATCGTTTGACCTTTAGCAGGAACTGTATTCAACGTTAAGTCAGCTAGTTCTAATAGACGATAGAACTCGGCATCTTTGTTCACTGGAAAGCCACGAAAACCATCTCTGTAAGGATCGTTATTCAATTTGTCAAGTAGAGTGGCCACCGTTGATGTACCATCGCCAATGATGGTTGGAGGTTGGCGGTTTACAGCAGCAACAAATTTCCCACCAATAACCAGCAGTCGATAATCAGCACCTGTTATGAAACTTTCAATCAGCACATCAGTGCCTTTTTTGTGTGCTCGTTCAAAAGCATTTTCAATGCCTTCAGATGAAGTTAGACCCGCGGTAACGCCAGTGCCTTTGCGGCCCTTAACCGGTTTGATTACCAGTGGGAAGCCAATTTCAGTAGCGGCAACATGGGCAGCCTTAACACTGCCTACTTTTATTTGCTTAGCAACGGGTAGGCGTAGTTCAGTTAATCGACGGTTAGTCTGGCGCTTGTCCTCACATATTTTTTGTGCTGTGCTTGAGGTTGTGCCACTCATGGAGGCGTATATTTGCTGCTGTAAATTTCCGTGCCCAAGCAATAAATGTTGTCGCCCAACGGTGTAACAGGGGATGCCTCGTTTTTTCGCCGCCAGTTTTATGACAGAAGTGGATGGAGCCAGACGGCGCTGTCTTGCAAGTTGGCAAAGTTGATTGTAGGCGTCATCGAAAGTGTCTGTTTTATTAGTATGACTACCGCGATATTTTGTTGGCAATAATTCGATTAGACCTAGCAAGCTGACGTCTACTATGCTTTTAGATAGCTTGGGTGACAAACAACTCCACATTAAATCAGAACTATTTTCATG
>CAYURS010000193.1:0-2438 GCA_964447165.1 uncultured Thiotrichales bacterium | reverse complement strand
ATTGGCTAAAGCGTTTGCAAGACTCAGAGTTATTCGCATTTGACCTTGAAACCACATCACTGCAATATATGAAGGCGGAAATTGTCGGGCTATCATTTTCCATTGACGCTGGTGAGGCTGTCTATATTCCGTTAGCTCATAATTATGAAGGCGCACCAACGCAATTAGATCGCGATGAGGTCTTGTCTCTGTTTAAACCGCTACTAGAAAACCCCGCTTGTCTAAAGGTAGGGCAACATATTAAATACGATATGAATGTGCTCGGCAACTACGGCATCCGCTTGCGTGGTATTGCCTTTGATACCATGCTTGAATCCTATGTGCTCGACAGCACTGGCACACGCCACGATATGGGTTCGCTTGCATTGAAATATCTTGGTCGCAACACGGTACATTTCGAAGACATTGCTGGAAAAGGCGCCAAACAAGTTACTTTTGATAAAATTGATATTAACACTGCGGCACATTACGCCGCCGAAGATGCTGACATTACCTTAAGGCTGCATCAAACTTTATGGCCGAAGTTACAAAAGGAAACAGGACTAAGTAAGTTATTGCGTGATATCGAAATACCCCTTATCTCTATCTTGTCAGACATTGAACGCTATGGTGTCCACATCAACGCCGGCATGCTTCAACAACAAAGTAAAGAAATCGCCAGAGAGTTAGAGAAAATTATCGGCACAGCAGAAGAGCTGGCTGGGCAAGTCTTTAATCTCGATTCACCCAAACAAATTCAAGAAATATTATTTACTAAGTTGAACTTGCCCATTCTCAAGAAAACACCCAAGGGTCAACCCTCTACTGCAGAAAGTGTATTGAAAGAATTGGCTTTAGACTATCCCTTGCCAAAATTAATATTGCGTTACCGCAGCTTAGCAAAGCTGCGCTCGACCTATACCGATAGCTTACCGCAACAAATTAATGAACATACCCAACGGGTACACACCTCCTACCATCAAGCCGTTACTGCAACAGGGCGTTTGTCGTCTAGCACGCCTAACTTGCAAAATATACCGATAAGAAGCGAGCAAGGCAGGCGTATTCGCCAAGCCTTTGTCGCGCCGAATAAAGACACCGTTATCGTTGCTGCCGATTATTCACAAATTGAATTACGCTTAATGGCACATTTATCTGGTGACCTAAACCTGCTCAATGCATTCCAGCAAGGTATCGATATACACAGCTCAACTGCTGCTGAAATTTTTGGCGTGGCCGTAGAAAATGTTGATGCCGAGCAACGACGGCGGGCGAAAGCTGTTAACTTTGGTCTTATTTACGGCATGTCGGCCTTTGGTTTAGGTCAACAATTAGGCATAGGCCGTAACCAGGCGCAAGAATATATTGACCTTTACTTTCAGCGTTACCCAAAAGCGAAAGAATTTATGGACACAACGCGAAAACTTGCACGCGAGCAAGGTTATGTTGAAACGCTATTCGGTCGGCGCTTATATCTGGCTGACATCAAATCACCTAATGCACAACGACGCCAATACGCTGAACGCGCCGCAATTAACGCGCCCATGCAAGGCAGTGCGGCAGACATTATTAAGCGTGCCATGATCAAGATCGATACTTGGACTAATGATGGGTCAGATTCTGCAGGGAGCACAAGGATGATTATGCAAGTTCATGATGAGCTAGTATTTGAGGTGGCAAAAAGCCAACTCGAAACTGCCAAAGAAAAAATTCAGCACTGCATGATGCATGCAGCAGATCTAAGCGTACCCCTAGAGGTGAGCATTGGTACTGGCATCAACTGGGATCAAGCTCATTAGCAAGTATTCGATTTAAAATATTGCCCGCGAAAAGGAACTTATTAAGTTTGGCAGAATCATAAAGAACGTAGCACTTACCACTTTTATCCTCCTAAACAGTGGCAAAGATATCCCGGCATCCCCAGCTGGGATTATTTTCCCCCGGTTTTCTCCTCCCTTAGATTAACCGGGGTTTTTTATGTTCTCTTGCTCATTCGTCATTGTCACCCAACAGCCAGCAGTCAAGTTGCGCAATGGCCTCGGTAAGACCTGTTTTTTTAAGTGATGAAAACAACTGAAGGTTGACCAACTTTACTGGCAAAGACTTTTCGCTTGCCAAGGCTTCCACACCCCGTTGCGCCTTCAAGCACGCTGCCAACGCCGCACCACGACTAAGCTTGTCTGCTTTCGATAACAAAATATGCACAGGCAAATTGAGTGATAAACAATACGCCAACATATGCTGGTCACCCTCACCAAGCGGTCGCCGAATATCTGTAATAAGTACCACGCCCTTTAGCGACTGACGCGCCTGAAAATAATCCGACATCAGCTTATCCCATTGCTTGCGTATTGACGCGGCGGCTTTGGCATAACCATAACCCGGCAAATCGACCAAACGTATTGGCGTCTGTCGTATCACGTCAAGCTCAAAAAAATTAATTTGTTGGGTGCGACCAG
>CAYURS010000192.1:0-2446 GCA_964447165.1 uncultured Thiotrichales bacterium | reverse complement strand
ATATCGTGCTAACGGCCTATTTTACCAAAGACCATCTACGCAAAACCAGCCAAGAGTTAAACCGCACTCTGGCTGCCAATCTGATCAAGGAACGTGATCTCATTCGTAATGGTGAAATTAATGTCAATGCGATTGAAACCGTGTTTGAGTCCTTCATGGTGATTAACCCAAGCATTGAGCTCTACCTGCTCGATCAGGATGGTGGCATTTTAGGCTATTCTGCGCCTAAAAATGCGGTACAGACCAAACAAATATCGCTTACACCCATCAATCAATTTCTGGATGGTGCAGCTTTTCCTATACTCGGCGATGATCCGCGCGCCATTGGCCGTAAAAAAATATTCTCTACGGCACCGCTTATTGGCAAAAACAATGAGCTTCGCTATCTTTATGTTGTCTTACGTGGCGAAAATTATGACTCCATCTCCGATGTGCTGGGTGATAGTTACATTCTACGCCTTGGCACCTGGGTAACTGCAGGCAGTTTGTTATTTGCACTGATTGCAGGCTTGTTTTTATTTAGCCAATACACACGCCGATTAACACGCCTGTCAACAACGATGACTGAATTTCGCAATAGTGATTTGTCACAATATGACGCGAATATCCAGCTTAATACGCACTCCAATGATGAAATTGGCAAACTTGAATTAAGTTTTAACGACTTAACAAAGCGTGTCATCATGCAACTGCAAGAACTGCGTGAAACTGACACACACCGACGCGATATGATCGCAAACATCTCTCATGATTTGCGCACCCCTTTAGCTTCTATGCAAGGTTATTTAGAAACCTTATTGCTCAAAGACGGAAAATTAGACCCCGAGAAACAACGAGAATACCTTGGTATCGCGCTGCGACACAGCCACCGTCTTGGCAAACTCATCAAAAATTTATTTGAATTGGCTCGGCTTGATTCTGGCGATATTGATATTAATAAAACCAGTTTTTCATTACATGAGCTGGCATTCGACATTATGCAAAAACATCAGCTCGACGCCGAGCAACGTGGCGTAACATTGTGTTGTAACGATGCCAATGGCGTCTGTAATGCTTATGGCGATATTGGATTAATTGAACGTGTATTAGAAAACCTCATCGAAAATGCTATTCGTCACTGCAACGAAAATGGCTATGTAAACATCAACATTATTGAAGAGAATAATGGTGTTCAGGTTCGTGTTGCAGACACTGGCAAGGGAATTCCTGCTGAGCAATTAGGTCATATATTTAATCGCTTTTATCAAGTTGATAAACATCGTAGCAATAAAAGCGGTGGTGCAGGTTTAGGGCTGGCTATTGTTAAACGTATTCTTGACCTTCATCGTAGTGATATAAAAGTCAATAGCGAAGCTGGCCAAGGTGCTGAGTTTTCATTCACTCTCGGCTGTATTCTCACTCAGACAAAAGCCTCTGAAAACTCAACAAGATAATTAAAACTAGCCCCTATCAAATAAATTGACCAAATAAATCGTCTATTTAAAGGTAAACTACAATGAAACGCAGACACTTTATTCAAGCAGGCATCGCTGCTAGCGTATTAGGCGCAGTCAGTCTTAGCCCCCTATCTGCCAAGAAAAGTACAATTACTCCTTTTGTACTAAGCGAAAAGGAATGGCGCAGACGCCTGAATGAAAAACAGTTCCACGTACTCAGAAAAGAAGGCACTGAACGACCCTGGAGCAGTGACCTTAACGACGAAAAACGTGAGGGAATGTTTGTCTGCGCTGGTTGCGACCTAGCTTTGTTCGAGTCGGCAAAAAAATACGACAGCGGTACCGGCTGGCCTAGCTTTTGGGCAGCAATTGACAACCACACGGAAACTAAAACTGATTTCAAAATATTTTTTCCACGCACTGAATACCATTGTGCACGTTGTGGTGGCCATCAAGGCCATATCTTTAATGATGGCCCCAAACCTACGGGTAAACGCTGGTGCAATAATGGCATAGCACTAAAATTTATTGTAGCAAAGCAATCATAATCAATGCGGCGCTCCTCACAGTGGGCGATAGCCCACTGTGAGGAAGTACTCTTAAGGGTATGCCCTAAATAGGGTATGAACCAGGAAGCATACTTGCTATTGCCTGTACTTACCTGGGCGCTCACGCACACTCTGTACCCATCAAACGAAGCACTAACCTCGTTTCAACATGGGTGAATGACAAAAATTAAACCTTTCCCTGCACAAGCCGTTAATAACTAATAATGGCTCACCTCTCAAAGGAATATGCCACTTTAGGACAAGGAGTCACATCATTGCACAATTGACTTAAGTCATGTGCTATATGCCGATATAGAGTTCAGCGAGTAGGGTTAACGCTGATAATAGGGGTGAATATAATGTATACCATGATTGCTAAAGTATTCGGAATGAAAAAAATGTCCGTCCGCTTTAAAATGAATTTAACTGTGTCGCTGATATTTATTATCGTTGCGGCAGTAG
>CAYURS010000191.1:0-2478 GCA_964447165.1 uncultured Thiotrichales bacterium | reverse complement strand
CGTAATCCGGTGTCCAGTACGTGTCACGGTACTCTTTAACACCCGCATCGTATTTTTTTGCCATAATCGACTTACTCCTGCTGTGGTTGTACTTCGAAACTTGAAAGCAAGCTTACACGATAGGGGATGATTTGTGCCAATCGATAGTTTGAATGTAATTGATTGACGTTTATCTATACTAAACGCCTCATAAATTAGCAAATCAGGCCTATCATCAACCCTGAATGTATATGCTCGTTAATACTATAATAACCCTAAGATGCTAACATCTCATTATAAGGCACCCTAAAAACACATTGGCGTAATCACGATTCATGAAACTCTCCCTCATAGCCGCCATGGATAACAATCGAGTGATTGGTGTCAATAATGCCCTGCCCTGGCATTTGCCAGCCGACCTGAAACACTTTAAAGCAGTCACTATGGGCAAGCCAATTTTGATGGGGCGCAAGACTTATGAGTCGATTGGCAGGCCATTACCCGGCCGCGAGAATATTATCCTCACTCGTCAGGCCGGTTTTTCAGCAAAAGGCTGCACCACAGTATGCTCAGTGGAAAAAGCCTTGGCCCACGCTGATGATGAGCTGGGTGCTGATGAGCTAATGGTGATCGGTGGTGCCCAGCTCTATGAGGCCATGTTATCTATGGCTAATCGGCTCTATCTAACGCAAATAGATACCTCAGTGGCAAGCGATGCGCCGGCGTCCCTCGTCTATTTCCCCGAAATTAATCGCAGCGAATGGACAGAAACTGACTGGCAGGAGCACACTGCCGATGAAAAAAATAGCTATAACTATCACTTTTTAACGCTGGATCGCATCGCAACCAATTAAAGTAGGCTGCCGTTAGCGAGCACTTTATTCTGTGCTTTTAGGCCGCTGCGCTGCTTGAGCCATAGACTCGGGTTTCGCATAATCACTCGGCGCTTGTGGCGTAGGCGCATCCGTAGTGCCCTCTACCTGCTCCCACGCCTTCGCGGAGCCTGCCCCGTGCTTGGCACAGGGCAGTGCTTTTTTCAATTTTAGGCTATCGTTAAAACTAACGAGCTGAAAAATATCGGTTTTATCGTCTGACAACGTTTGCGCGCCGGTGGCGAGATGCGCATAAATTTCGCGGTAATTCTGAGTCATAGCATTAAACAACTCGCCGGTTTTGTTGAAATGCTGACCAACTTCATCGCGATATTGCTGCATATCAATACGTAGCTGGTCCACTTCTTTTTCTAATTCCTGTGATTTATTATCGCGTTGGCCACGCCAACGACCAGCAATACCGCCCACGGTAAGTCCGACAATAAATAACAGGCCAGCAATGATGACAGTGGTTCCCATAACTCCCTCAACAACGAATGGTAAATCAACTTCTTATAGATAGCATTCTGACATATAAAATGTGTCACTACATGAGATTTATCTTAATAATTCATGCCATGATTGAGTTATTAACAAACAAACTATTTTAGAGAAAACAAGTGTTAAACTTGTTAAGATACGCGGAGCAAACCATGCACCATACCGGGTTAGAAATCTATGCCAATGCCAGCGCCTTATGCAAAGCGGCGGCCAATCGTGTCATAGACCTCGCCGAGGATGCCATTACCGATCAAGGTGAGTTCCACATTGCCTTGGCTGGCGGCAGTACGCCACGTATGTTGTATTCGCTCTTAGCCCTATCACCTTATAAAGAAGCGATCGACTGGCAACGTATTCATATCTATTTTGGGGATGAACGTTGTGTTGCGCCAAATCACGACGATAGCAATTTTAAGATGGCATCAGATTCACTGCTGTCACATATACCCATTCCTCAAGCCAATATTCATCGTATTACGGCTGAACTCGATGACCACGATGTGGCCGCACAGCAATACGCCGAGACGCTTACCCACCACATACCTTGTGTTTATGAATTACCAATGTTTGATTTGATTTTGCTCGGTATCGGCCCTGATGGCCACATTGCTTCCTTGTTTCCTGGCACCCCAGCATTGGATGAAAACAATCGACTAACGGCTGCTGTTTACGTTGAGAAATTCGACAGTTGGCGTATTAGCCTGACCTATCCGATAATTAATAATGCCAGCCATATTATTATTTTTGCCAGCGGCGAAGCCAAAGCTGACATTGTGCAAGCAGTACTGGGCGATCACCCGGATAATGATAATGACCAGAGCGATAACACGGTGCTATTTCCGGTGCAACGTATTCAACCTCGCGCCGAAATGACCTGGTTTGTCGATGCCGATGCCGCCAAATATATCAGGCAATCCTAGGGGATCTCCTAGTGCTTTTAATTGCTGGCGACATTGGTGGAACAAAAACCTTACTCGGCCTATTTGAGACGACGAGTCACGGCTTTAACACGCTCTATACACACCGTTTTGCCAGCACAGATTATGCAAGCTTTGATCATTTGGCCGCAGACTTTATCTCTGAAATAGGTGTGCGCGATATCGAAGCATTGTGTTTAGGCATTGCC
>CAYURS010000190.1:0-2480 GCA_964447165.1 uncultured Thiotrichales bacterium | reverse complement strand
TTGAACCGAAGCGGAGCCACCAAGCGAATCGATTGTCTCTGTACTCATGCTATTCGCTCACCAGACCAGTTTAAGGAAGCTCTGAATAAGTCTGGTTGAATTTAGCCAGTATAAAATAATCATGACGTGTTCAGAACTTCCTTACGTCTTTGGCTCGGCTGCAATGGCAATATTATCCACACCCGCTTCTTTTGCCGCATCCCAAACTTGAATAAAAATATCCATTTTTGATTCTTTATCGGCCTGTATCACTACTGACCCCTGAGGGTTCTCAGCATGTAAACGTTCAATGACTGGTCGGACACGCCGTACATCAACATTGCGCCGATCAATGTAAATCTGATTGTTGGCGTTTATCGCAATCAGTATATTGGCTTTTTCCTGTTTTACCGCTGTTGTGGCATCAGGCTTATTGACATCAATACCTGACTCTTTAACAAAAGTTGCTGTCACAATAAAAAAGATCAGCATGATAAATACCACATCCAGCATGGGTGTGATATCTATGGTTGATTCTTCTTCCTCTTCAGAAGAACGCGAACCCAAACGTCTCATCGTATTTATTTGCCTATTTAAAACCAGTTAATGATCCATAGTCATGCGCTCACCAAGCAGCAAACGCTCGCGCTTCGTACGTGACTGTAAAAATGCACTTATCGCTAGGCCTGATAAAGCGGCCACCATTCCAGCCATGGTGGGGATGGTCGCTTTAGAGATGCCTGACGCCATAGCCCTTGCGTTACCAGAACCCGATAATGCCATCACTTCAAATACTTCGATCATACCCCATACTGTGCCAAGCAAGCCTAACAATGGACACAGTGCAACGCAGGTAGCCAGGATGTTTAAGTTTTTCTCCAAGCCTTGAGCAACCATCGAAATAAGGCGCTCTCTAATACGGTGAGCATGCCAGGATTTTCTCTCTCCACGTGCTTCCCATATCGCCAACGCTGTTTTTACTTGCTTACGATGCGCGCCAAATAAATAAAACATGCGTTCTATAATGAGCGCCCACATTACCAACAGCAACACGGCGATAGCGACAAGCACTTCGCCACCTAATTCAAGAAAATTGCGTACCGCAGCAAATTCAGTATAGTGGCCAAATAACTGTTCTATAAACCTCATCATCAGTACACTAATATACTAAGGAACATCTGATTAAGTCGTAGCGGTACGCTTCTCAGAATGCTCGGCAATCATGCCCACGGCTTGCTCTTCCAGCACTTGGCGCAAACGCTTTGCGCGACCACTGGTTAATGCAAACAATAGCACCGCAGGAATAGCAACAACCAACCCTAGCACTGTCGTCACAAGTGCCTGCGATATTCCGCCTGCCATCACTTGCGGGTCGCCTGTACCAAATAAGGTGATTGCCTGGAAGGTGTTGATCATGCCAGTAACGGTACCCAGCAACCCCAACAAAGGCGCGGCAACCGCTATAATTTTGATGAACACCAAAAAGTGATTAAATTTGGGTGTTTCTTTCATAACCGCTTCATCCAAACGCAGCTCCATCGTCTCGAGATCAGCTTTTGGGTAATTGTGATAAACCTGAATCACTCGCCCAAGCGCATTATTTTTACTAGGTTTATTCAACCTGCGAGCTTGACCGCTTATCGCAACACTTGAGAAAAATAATACTAACAATCGCCACACGGCTATAAGCAATGCAAATGCACCCAAACCTAAAATGATATAACCAATTATACCGCCTTGCTCAATACGCTCCTGAAGGTTGGCCTTACGCACTAACCTTGACAAAATTTGGCCACGAGATACGTCCAACCCAAATGGTACAATACCGCTGTTGGTATTTTCCACACCACTGATCGTCGCAATATAACGCGTCTGTGGGTCGCGCGCCAATTCGGATAAACTGCCCGTTTCTGAATTAAAGGTAAGATATTTTCCGTTAGATACAGCGTTAAATAAACCCACACGCGTCACTGTCTGGTCACGCTCCTCGCCATTGGTCGTTATTACTTTCCCTTCAAATTTAGCGACCTTGCCAGACTCAACCATTTCACGCTGCAGCTCAAACCAAAACTGCTCGATCTCTTCAATAGAAACAAGCTTGCTGGTAGCACTGAGTTTTTGCGCAAGATTGGTCGCAAATGCAGGTCGATCGGGGTATTGAACATGCGTCAGTGAACTCTCAAATTGACCACTAGCCTCAGCAGCTGCCACCTGCAAAACACCAAACAATTCCTTTAGATCGCCCAATCTCTCATTAAGTGCGCCCTCAAATTCTGTAATTTTTTTATCATTTTCTTCAAAGGCCAATTCTAGAACCTTTGAACGCTCTTCCTCTGCAACGCGAGATGAAACCGTCTCTTTAAACAACTTCACTTGCTGTGCCTTGTTACTGCTAAATTCTTCTATGCGCTGTTTGTTTTCTGCCGCATCTTGACCACCCCCCTGCTTAACTTGCTCTAACAATTCGTTCATGGAAACTGGCTCAGCAGCCGTTGCTGCCT
>CAYURS010000189.1:0-2490 GCA_964447165.1 uncultured Thiotrichales bacterium | reverse complement strand
TGGACCCGCTGATTAAGAGTCAGCTGCTCTACCAACTGAGCTAACGGCCCATCTATATAAAATTCCACTAAACCAAACCACACCAAGCAAACAGGATTGGGGTGAATGATGGGGCTCGAACCCACGACCACCGGAATCACAATCCGGGGCTCTACCAACTGAGCTACATTCACCATAACAGCCTGCACACATTGCACAGTGTGGTGCGCCCGGCAGGACTCGAACCTGCAACCCTCGGCTTAGAAGGCCGATGCTCTATCCGGTTGAGCTACGGGCGCAGCTATCGAATTCTCCTGCACAGCAAGATTATGCCAGATTGGAGGCTAAATTGGAGCATGGTATGTTGGTCGGGGAGGAGGGATTCGAACCCCCGACATCCTGCTCCCAAAGCAGGCGCGCTACCAGACTGCGCTACACCCCGAAACACCGCATCACTGAAAAGCGATCAGCCTCTCAGCAAGGCACGGCATGATACGCTGCGCCAGTCAGGTCGTCAAACACCAGCACACACTGATAAAGCACCTTGGGGTATACACTTGGGATACAGCCAAATTGCTTAAGGGTTGGCCGCAGAGGTGATACCAAAGCGCACCGTCAACCAAGCAATCACGAACGCTATCGCGGCCGCGACAGCGGCAAGCAAAAATACCACGGTCGCACCCTGGCTATCCCACAGCTCACCGCTAAAATAAGCCCCCAGACCACCACCCACACCGAAACTGATACTGCTATAGAGACTTTGACCACGAACCTGGTGATTACCGACAAAATGGTGGTGTATCAACTGCATGGCTACCGCATGGAATAAGCCAAAACTGGCCGCATGTAATAACTGTGCGACAAGCAATATCACAACGTGGTCAACAAAAAATGCAATCAAGAGCCAACGAATCATTGTCAACAGCAGACTAGCCAAAATTAAAAAGCGCAGGCTAAATCCATAAAAAATTCGGTGCATCACTAAAAATAGCCCCACCTCGGCCAAGACACCCAAACCCCATAGCACGCCGATAAAACCTCGCGTATAACCTGCTTCTTGCAAATAAATCGAATAAAAGGTGTAGTAAGGTCCATGACTTAATTGCATGAGGAAACCGGCTAATAACAAGCCCACCACTTCTGGCCGACGTAAAATTTTCGCTATTCGCTGCGGCGAGACTGGCTGGTGATGACCCCGATCACCTGGCACAAAAAAACCACTTATCGCCGTCAGCATTAACAACACAACCATCACTGGTAACAGCCATGATGCCCCGTGTATTTCAAGCACTGGGCCCAGCGCAACCACTGCGACAATAAACCCTACTGAACCCCAAAGACGAATATGACTATAACGATGAATATGGCGGCCTAAATGATTCAGTGTCGTCGCTTCAAACTGCGGCATAATCGCATGCCAAAACAGGCTAAATAACACCATGCAAACGACCACATTGGCATAGCTATCACCAATAAAAATGGTAGCAAAAGCAAAGATCGAAAAAACTGCCAAGCAACGCGTCAACTCGATACGACGGCCACTATGGTCTGCCAACCACCCCCATAGGTTGGGTGACACCACCTTCATTAACATAAAGATAGCCAGCACTTCGCCAATTTCGGCAGCAGAGAAACCGAGCTCTTTTAAATAGAGACTCCAATACGGAACGAAACTGCCCAACACAGAAAACAGGAAAAAATAAAACGCTGACAAGCGCCAGTAAGGAAGGTTTGCCACCTGCAAGTTTAGGTACGTCGTTTAGTCTGGATTAGCAGAGGCAGGGATGACTGGCGTAGCGCAATTCACGTCAGCATTTTGGCCACGATGACGCAGCGCATGATCCAGCAACACAATGGCCATCATTGCCTCGGCGATAGGGGTTGCGCGAATACCTACACAGGGATCATGACGCCCCGTAGTAATCACATCGGTCGCATCGCCTTTGCTGTTCACTGTTTTTCCTGGCAAACGAAGGCTCGATGTCGGCTTTAAAGCAATGCTTGCCGTGATCTCTTGTCCAGAAGAAATGCCACCAAGCACACCGCCCGCACGATTGGTCAAAAAACCATCTGGTTGCATTTCATCACGATGCTCGGTGCCTTTTTGCTCAACCACGGCAAAACCATCGCCTATCTCAACACCCTTAACCGCATTAATGCTCATCAACGCATGAGCCAAGTCAGCATCCAGTCGATCAAACACTGGCTCGCCCCAACCAGGCGGCACGCCTTTGGCAATGATATTTATCCGCGCACCAATTGAATTGCCCTCTTTACGCAAGGCGTCCATATAATGTTCGAGCTCATTAATGCGTGAGGCATCAGGAAAGAAAAAAGGATTATCTTCAACCACATTCATATCAATAGTCTCTGCCCGTATTGGGCCTAACTGAGATAAGTAGCCTTGAACAGTAATGCCATAGCGTGTTTTAAGGTATTTTTTTGCAATGGCGCCAGCAGCAACACGCGATGCGGTTTCGCGTGCAGAGGAGCGTCCACCACCACGATAAT
>CAYURS010000188.1:0-2497 GCA_964447165.1 uncultured Thiotrichales bacterium | reverse complement strand
CGATAGATTGCTGTAAGGCGATAACTTGATCGACCTGGGCATCATCAAAGACACCTAAATCATATGAAACTGTCTCGTCAAGTAAGATTTCAGCTTGTTCACCTATCTCAATCTCGCGGCCACTGTTAAATAAAATAACAACGTCGGTGCCGATACCGGTAATCAATACATCACCATCGTGAACAATATCTCCGATGTTAACGATTTTGATAATGCCTTCAGCGCTACGAACTTCGGCGCTACCGCTTAACTCGGTGATAATTCCAATATTTTTAGTTGCCATAACGTGAACCTATTAATAAGTAGGCTAAGAATAAGGGTAAGGAATAATTCTGTGTATCGTACTAAGGTACTAGTAAAGATAGAATAAGTGACTTTTTGATGAAAAAATCAGGGTGCGCCGACTTTATCTTCTCGTCTGAAGTGGAATTGATTGAGATAAATTACTAACGCGACACGGTCTTTTACCTGTAGTTTTTCGAAAATATGGGTGAGGTGAGACTTCACAGTACGTTCGACAATACCGAGTTTTTGTGCAATAACTTTATTGCTATTGCCATCTGCCACGGCAAACGAAATTTCTTTTTCACGCAATGTCAGTTGATTTAAAGTACTGAAAGCAGATGATCGGTTTAAACTCTTGCGTGCAACATCAAGTGCTTTAGCCAGCAATGAGGGAGGGCACCAGGTTTGGTCATTTTCTAATAATCGCTGTAATTGCTTATAATAGGGTTCTGCCATAAAGCTATTGCAATAACCCTTTACACCATGATGAGCATAGTTGAGCATTTCTTTAACATTAGGCACATCAGCAGTAACTACTATTGCGACAGGTGTCGATTGTACAAATGCATCAACCCAATCCACAAGCTGATTGGCATAAGATGACGCATGAATAATCTGTAACTTACCACTATTAATATTCGGTTTGAGTAAGCGCGATCGTACAGTGGCCTGATCGCCAAACACACTTTTAATGTGACGATTAAACGAATTTGATTGAGAACATACTAATAACATTTAGTGCTCTATCCATGTGATAATTGCGAGTTCAGTTAGCTTGTCAACGCCCACGGCAAGGCGCGTCTCGCAGGCAATGGCTATTCCCTTGTCAAGAGGCGAAACGCAGTCCGTGGGCGTTGACAAGCTAACCCGAAGGGCGTCCCTGTGGTCTCCCGCAGCTGCGTTCCAGTGCTCGACAAGGGAATGGCCATTGCCTTCGCACTGCGCCTTGCTGCGGGAGACCACAGGGACGCTGAATCCGTAATTATCACATGGATAGAACACTAGCTTACTGCCGCCTTGTTCAAGCCTCGATAAATCGGCTTCAACAAATATTCAAGTATAGTTTTTTTGGCGGTGATAATGTCTGTTTCACTGGTCATCCCTACCTTAATTGGTAACGATGATGCATTACTACCAACATAAGATCTATCAGGAATAATTATCGCAACGTAATAACTCGCACCATCTTCGTCTGTAATGGTGTCGGCACTGATAAGACTAACTTGGCCTTCTATGCTGCCATGAATGGCAAAGTCATAGGCTGAGAATTTGATTCTCGCCTTTTGTCCAATGTCGATATAGGCAATATCAGCAGGCTTTATTCGAACTTCGACCACCAAGGCATCGCCACTGGGTATAATTTCAAGTACATCACTGCCTGGTGACACGACGCCACCAATACTATGGGTATATAAACGCTGTACGACACCGTCGACAGGTGAGCGTAGCGTCGTTCGTCGCACCCTGTCTTGTAATGCTGCCTGCGCTTCAACCAAACGTGAAATTTCTGCAGAAACTTGATTAAGTTCCAATTTTGCCTTATTAGCAAAATCAAGTTTATTCTGCTCCAAGGTACGCTGTGATTCTTTTACTGTAGAGCGAATCCGAGGAATAGAAATACCAACCGTTTCTAGCTCACCTTCTAGCTCAGCTTCGCGTTGCTGTAGCTGTAAAAAATCAATTTCGCTAATAATGCGTCGCTGCATTAATGGCTCTTTAATTGTTATTTCCTTTTTAACTAAATTAAGTGATTTTTTTAACTGACGCTGCTTTGACTGTGCCTCTTTTAAGGTAATATTATGTTGATTGATTTGTTCTTTATAGATGCTGAACGTCTCAATAAGCTGCTGCTTGTTACTCTTAAATAAACTGTGCTCGGAATTAAGTAAGGACGGAGCTGCTTGCTCCAGCTCCTCATCACGCACAAATTCGGCGCCTGATGACTCAGCCTGTAGGCGTGCACTTCTTGCCTTTAGCTCGTAATAAATTAAACGATTTTCCTCAAATGACCCCGAGAACGCGATATCACTAATCTTAATTAGTGATTGACCTGCGCTGACAATATCCCCTTCACGAACTAAAATTTCAGAAATAACGCCACCTTCCAGGCTTTGCACGAGCTGTACCTGGTTCGCTGGCACAACCTTACCACTGCTGCGTATAACAACATCAATCTGCGCCCAATTCATCCAAGCTATTGCTACGCCAATTA